>NZ_JBHWZY010000230.1:0-8706 GCF_042727815.1 Nocardia sp. NPDC060220 | reverse complement strand
TCCCTACAAGAGCGTCCTGTACTCCGACATCCCGAACTTCCTGATGATCATCGGCTACACCAACGCCTCCTGGACCCTGAAGGCCGACCTCGCCGCCGCGTACCTGTGCCGCGTGCTCAACATCATGCGCGACCGCGGCTACACGACCTTCGAGGTGCACGCCAACCCCGACGACATCGCCGACGAGTCGCTCATGGGTGGCGCCCTCACCTCGGGCTACATCCAGCGGGGCAACGACGCCATGCCCCGCCAGGGCGCGCGCGGTGCCTGGAAACTGGTCAACAACTACTACCGGGACCGCACCCTGATGCACAAGGCCCCGATCGAGGACGGCGTGCTCCAGTTCAGCAAGACCGGCACCAGCGTGGAGCCGGGCGCGGAGAGCATCGGCGCCTAGGCGCGCTACTGAGGATGGCCGGTGGCAGCGCTAGCTCTCCTCGGAGCTAGCGCCCGTCCTTCGCGGCTTGGCGCCGTGCCCCCGCGGCGATGCTGGAGGCCTCGAACTTCTTTCGACCGGAGGACTCGCGGGTGGCGTCGGTGCGCGCTTTCCCCGCGGAGCGCACCTTCCCGTCACTGTCGCCGATATCGCTGAACGACGGCGCGTCCTTGCGGGCGCGGGCGAGCCTCTCGGCCTTCAACTTGCGGGCATTGCGCTTCGAGGCCGTGGCCAGCTGGCGGCTCACCCTGCTTAGCGCGCTTTCGAAGACTTCCGCTTTGCCGGCGTTATGGGTGTTCGCCGATTTTCCGGCGCCGCGCGCTCCCTTGGCTTCTACCTTGGCCGCGCCGGATCGGCGGTACACCTTGACGAATTTGTTGCGCGCCCGCCGCACACGGGTATGCAGCCGGATCAGCGCCTCTTCGTCGAGATCGGCCATCTGCGCTTTCTTTGTGCCGCGGATCAGGACGTACTCGTCTTCGGACAAGGAGTTCATCAACTTCGACATGTCGACTCCGATCTACCCGAGGGTCACCGTAGGAAAAGAGTGTAGTCCTACCCGTTGAGGGTCACTGTCGACGATCTTGTGCCACGAATTCGGGGGCTGTCGCGGTCAGGAATCGGCCGCAGTGGATTCTTGCGTGTCCGCACCGGGTCGCTGGGCCGCGTGGCGGGCCTCCTCGCTGTCGCGTTTCGGCCGATTTCCTTCACCCGGGCGAACTTTCAGCGGCTCCCGTACTATCGCGATCGAAGACACCGCCCGGGGAGATGAAGGAGGACGGTGTGGGATCTCGCCTACCGGCGACCATCCGTGACGCGGGGACGTGGCTGCGGCGATTCGCCGCGACGACACCAGGTGCGATCGGGGTGGTCCTCGTCGTGACCACGGTGGCCTGCCTGGTTGCCGGATCGACGGCGGGACGACAGCTCGACGCCAAGATCGTGCGCACCGAACAGGTGCTGGATCGGACCGAGCCGCTGGCCTTCGCCGCGCAGAGTCTGTATGTCTCGCTCTCGGCCGCCGACGCGGGCGCCGCGACGGCCTTCCTGTCCGGCGGCATCGAATCGCCACAGGTGCGAGACACCTACGAGCAGGCGCTCGCCGAGGCCGCCGCCGCCCTGGCGGAGGCGACCGCCGGTGCCACCGACGCGCAGACCAGGGCGATCGTCGCCCGCATCGCCGCCGACCTGCCGACCTACACGGGCTTGGTGGAGACCGCGCGCGCCAACAATCGTCAGGGCTTCCCGGTGGGTTCGGCGTATCTGCGCCAGGCCTCGGATCTGATGCAGACATCGCTGCTGCCCAATGCCGAACAACTCAGTAGGGCCCGCTTCGCCGCGGTGCGGGAGGACCAGCAGCGCATCGGCGCGCTGCCGTGGACGAGCATCGTGCTCCTGCTGCTGGTCCTCGCGGTGTGCCTGGTCGGGTCGATCGTGTTGCTGCGCCGGACGAACCGCCTGGTGAACACCGGCCTGGCGCTGGCCGCGCTGGCCGCTTTGGTGGCGCTGCTGTGGACCGCGGGCGCCACCTCGACCGCCGCGCAATTGCTCGAGGACGGAAGTTCCGGCGCCGGAGCGCGCGTGGAGAACCTGGCAGGGGCCCGCATCCTGGCCCAGCAGGCCCGCACCGACGAAACCCTGGCCCTGATCACCCGCGGCGACATCACCGCCACGGAGAAGGCCTTCCAAACCCACAGCGGCGACCTGCGCGGGCGCCTCACCGCGGCCGGTGGCGGCGACTCCGATGCCGAACGCGCGCTGACGAATTGGAACGCGGGGCACAATGCCCAGCGCACCGCCTACGAGAAGGCCGACTATCCCGGCGCGGTCACCCAGGCGATCGGCACCGGCCCCGACAGCTCGGCCACCAGCTTCGCCCGCCTCGACCAGGAACTGCGCGACGACCTCGCCCAGGCCCGCGACGACCTGCGCGACGGTGTCGCCGCTGCCGCAACATCGTTGACCCTCAGCCCCTTCGGCACCCTGCTCCTGCTGCTGGCCGCGGCCGGCGCGGTGATCTCCGGACTCTGGCCACGACTCAAGGAGTTCTTGTGAGGCGTCCACTGCTGGTCACGCTCGCCGCGGCCGTCGCACTGGTCGCGGGCTGTGCCGACGCCCCCGAACCGTCGACCATCGCCGCCACCGCCGTCGCACCACCGCTGCCCGGCGCCGAGGCGATCACCTCGGCGCCGACCGCCGAGGGCACCGGAACCTGCGATACCGAAGCGACATTGGCGCCGACGACCCAGCCGCGACCGGGTGCGATGCCCGCGGGGTCGGCGATGGCCGCCATCATCGCCAACGGCAGGCTGCGGGTCGGCGTCGATCAGAACACCTACATGTTCGGGTTCCGCAACCCGTCGACCGGCAAACTCGAGGGTTTCGACATCGACCTGGCCAGGGAGATCGCGCGCGATCTGTTCGGTGACCCGGACAAGATCGAACTGCGTTCCGTCACCGCGGCCGACCGGATCCCGCTGTTGCAGGAGAAGAAGGTCGACATGATCGTGCGCACCTTCTCGGCGACCTGCGAACGCCGCCGTGAGGTCGACTTCTCCAGCGTGTACTACCGTGCGGCGCAGCGCATCGCGGCCCCGCACGGGGCGGGCATCACCAACGGCGCCGGGCTCGCGGGCAAGCGGGTCTGCGTCGCGAAGGGCACCACCGCCGCCGCGCCGCTGTTCACGCTGCCGACCCCACCCACCGTGCTCGGCGTGACCAATTGGACCGACTGCCTGGTGGCGCTGCAGCAGGGCACCGTCGACGCGATCAGCGGGGACGAGCCGATCCTGGCGGGGCTGGTTGCCCAGGACCACAATCTCGAGGTCGTCGGCGACCCGATCGGCGCGGGCGCTTACGCCGTCGGGGTGCCGCGCGGCAGCGACGAGCTGGTGCGTTTCGTCAACGGCGTGCTCGACCGCGCCCGTACCGACGGCACCTGGCAGCGGATCTACGCCCAGCACCTGTCGACTCTGGGCCCCTCGCAGGGGCCGCCGGTACCCCGGTACGTCGGATGAGCTGGCCGATGCTCGGCGTGCTCGAGATCGATCGTGAACTGGCGGGGCGCACAGCGGAATTGGCGACGGTGACCACGACCCTGCTGGAACTGGACCGCCACCCCGGCCTGGCCCTGGTCCGCCGCTATCCGCCGACGGGGGAGACCGCGCGTCGGTGGGCGCCGGTGGAGAAGGCACTGGGCGAACTCTGGGAGGACCTGGGGCGGGTGCGCGCCATCCTCGGCGAGGCGCAGGCGGTGCGGGCCGGTCGCGGCAGGGTCGACGACCGGTCGCGGGGGCGGCTCACCGAGCTGCTGCGCGGTCGCCCGCACGAGGTGGCGCGGATCCCGATCCCCTTGGCGCAGCGCGGCCTGACCGGTCCCAGTGAGACCGTCGTGACAGTCGGCATCGCCGATTGCCTGGACCGGATGCGCGCCGCGTTCGCCTTCGTCGCCCCGTTCGCCGACGAGGTCGCGGCGGTCGATGAACAGGTGCTCGGCGCACTCGCCCCGCTGCAACAGCGCGTCGAGCAAGCGCGTGGCGCGCTGGACGCGGCCACCGAACCACTGTCCACGCTCTTGGGTCGCGCGGGCACCGATCCGCTCGGTTTCGGGCCGGGTGAGATCGCCGGCGCCCTCGCCTCGCTCACGGCGCTGATCGATACCGAATCCGCCCGCCACAGCGACCATCTCGCCGTTGCCGCCGATCTGCCCGGCGCTGTCGCCGCCCTGCGCGCACAGTTGGCCGATCTCGGCGAACGGCAAGATCGCGCCGACGGCACCGTCACCCAGGCTCAGCACAAGGTCGCGACCGGCGAGCTACCCGATGGCGGCGAACCGGCCACGAGATTGCGCACCGAACTCGACACTCTCGGCGGTACGCCCGATCGGCCGACAGTGGAACATCTGCTCGCGCTGCGCGTGCGGGCAGGCGACGCTGCCGAAAAGGCCACACGGCGTGAGGAATTGGCGCGTGGTCTGCTCGATCGGCGCGCGGAACTGCGCGGCAGACTCACCGCCTACCGTGCGAAGGCCTCGCGGCTCGGAGTGAGCGAGGACCGGGATGTGCTCGCCGCCGACCGGATCGCGGCCGGTCTGCTCACCCGCACACCGTGCGATCTGGCCGCGGTCACCCGGGCCGTCGCGGACTATCGTTCGATCATCGGGGAGAAAGCGGGGCGGACAGCATGAGGTGTAGTGAACCGGGGTGCGGCGGCACGATCGAGGACGGCTACTGCGCACTGTGCGGTACCGCGCCCGTCGCGAGCGCGCCACCGGTACCGCAGGCCGGCCTCGCGGGCAACGGCCGATCGGGGCGCACGACAGCGCAGCCGCGCAGTGCGAACCCGCAGCCGCCACCGATACCCGTGCCGGTTCCCGGCGCCTGTGGCGAACCCGAGTGCGACGGCACGATCGTCGACGGTTACTGCGACACCTGCGGTACCGCACCGGCCACGGTGACGGGTCCGATGCACAGCCCGTCCGCGTCGACGGTCAGCGCGAGCGGGCGCACCTCGAGCCGCTCGGTCCGAACCCGTTCGGGCTCGGCGCGTTCGGCCGCGCGCGGCAGGCTCGGCGCCGGGCTCGTCGAAGTGCCGCCGGTCCCGCGCGTCGACCCGGCCACGGCGGTGCTCACCGACCCCCAGGTGCCCGAATCCGACCGCTTCTGCGGCAAGTGTGACAAGCCTGTCGGGCGCGGCCAGGCCGGTGTTCCCGGCCGCACCGCCGGGTTCTGCCCGCACTGTGGCACCCGCTACTCCTTCGTGCCCCGGCTGCGGGCAGGCGATCTCGTCGGCGGCCAGTACGAAGTGGCGGGGGCGCTGGCCCACGGTGGTCTCGGCTGGATCTATCTGGCCACCGACCGCGCCGTCAACAAACGCTGGGTGGTCCTCAAAGGGCTCATCGACACCGGCGACGCCGACGCCCTGGCCGCGGCCCTGGCCGAACGGCGTTTCCTCGCCGAGGTCGACCACCCCAACATCGTCAAGATCCACAACTTCACCGAACACGCCGACGCCGACGGCGAACCCGTCGGCTACATCGTCATGGCCTATGTCGGCGGCACCTCGCTCAAGCAGATCCTGCGCGCCCACCGCGCTGAGACCCAGCGCTATCTGCCGCCCGCGCAGGCGATCGCCTATGTGCTGGAAATGCTGCCCGCCCTCGGCTATCTGCACGCTCGCGGCTGGGCCTACTGCGATTTCAAGCCCGACAATGTGATGCAGACCGAGGAACGCCTCGAGCTGATCGACCTCGGTGCGGTCATCGCGATGGACGACCGCACCAGCCCCATCTACGGCACCCTCGGCTACCAGGCACCCGAGATCGCCGAAACCGGGCCGACGGTGGCCACCGAGATCTACACCGCGGGCCGCACACTGGCCGTGCTGATGATGCGAGTGCCCTCCGTCGACGGCAAGCTCGGCCCGATCCCCGGTCCCGAGACCGAACCGGTACTGGCCGAACATGATTCGCTGTACCGATTCCTGCAGCGGTCCACCGACCCCGACCCACTGGCGCGTTTCGCATCGACGAGCGAAATGGCCGACCAGCTCACCGGTGTGCTGCGCGAGGTGCTGGCGACCGGCGACGGCATCCCACGGCCCGGCATGTCGAGCCAGTTCGGTCCCGCCCGTGCCGTCTTCGGCATCGACAGCGTCACACCGGAACCGGGCGCCCTCATCGCCGGCCTGCCCGCCCCGCTGGTCGACCCCGGCGACAGTGGCGCCGCCCTGCTGGCGACCACCGATGCCGCGACCCCGGCCGAACTCGAGCGGGCACTCGCCGCCGGACTGCGCGCGGTGGTGACCGGATCGGGCGAGTCGGTCGAGATCCCGCTGCGACTGGTGCGCGCCGAGCTCGAAGCGGGTGACGCGGCAGCGGCGCTGACCCGGCTGGCCGCCTTGGACGCCGAGCTCGAATTCGACTGGCGCCCCGTCTGGTATCGAGCCAAGGCTGCCCTGCTCACCGGCGACTATGCCGATGCGGCCGCCGATTTCGAGTCCGTCTACGCGGCACTGCCCGGTGAATCCGCTCCCAAACTCGCGCTGGCGGCCGCCCTGGAGCTCGGTGCAGGCGCCCGCGGCGAGCAGCCCGACACCGGAGCCTTCGAGCTCGGCCGCGCGCCGGCGCTCTACGAAACGGTCTGGCGCACCGACCACACCTATCTGTCCGCCGCCTTCGGCGCCGCGCGACTGCGCCGCGCCTGCGGTGACCGCACGGGCGCGGTGGCGGTCCTCGATCAGGTCGACCGCACCTCCTCGATGTTCACCGAGGCCCGGCTCTCCGCCGTCGAAACGCTACTGGCGTACCGGGATCCGGCCGACCTCGACGAGGACCTGCTCCGCCGGACCGGCGAGCGGGTCGACCACTTGCGCCTCGACTCGCGCAAACGCACCGCGCAGGTGCGGATGGTCGTCCTCGAGGCGGCACTGAACTGGATCCGGTCGGGACAGCAACCGAGGACACCAGGCAAGCTGTTGGACGTGGAATTCACCGAGCAGGGCGTGCGGACGGGATTGGAACGATGCTTGCGGACACTGGCGCGCGAGGCCGACGACATGTGGACCCGATTCGTCCTGGTGGACCAGGCGAACTCGGTGCGCCCCAGGACCACCCTGTGACGGCGCCGGGCTGTGCCGACTGCGCGGGCTCGGCGCGGGCGGGACACCGCTTCTGTGAAGGTTGCGGTCGCGAACTCGGCGTGCGCAAAGTCGCACTGCCCGTGCACGATCCGGTCGCGGTGCCGCAGTGCTCGACCTGCGGTGAACGCCGCTACGAGGGCGGCTACTGCGTCAAATGCGGCAGCCCCAAGCCTGTCCCTGATCGTTTCGAGGAAGACCTCGGCGCGGTGTATGTCCTCACCGACCGCGGAATCAGCCACTCCCGCAACGAAGACGCGGTCGCGGCCGCGGTGCGCGAGGGCGACGGCATCCGGGTGATCGTGGTCAGCGACGGCGTCTCCACTTCCCAGGATCCGCAGGCGGCCTCCGGCAATGCCGCCCGCACCGGTGTCGATGCCGCGCTGGCCGCCCTGGCCGAGGGCAGGGCCGACTCCGATGCCGCGATGGCGGGCCTGGCGGCGGCGACCGCCGCGGTGCGCGGCATGTCACGCACCCCCGAGTACGCACCGTCGTGCACCTACGTCTCCGCGATCGTGCGCGAGACCAGCGTGGGTACCGACATCACCGTCGCCAACGTCGGTGACAGCAGGGCATTCTGGCTGGCGGCGGGCGATCCGACCGCGTCACGCCGGCTCAGCGTCGACGATTCCTGGGCCCAGGCTCTCGTCGACGCGGGCGCCCTCGACGAGACTGCGGCGATGAACGACCCGCGCGCCCACACCCTGCTGCGCTGGCTCGGCGCCGACGGTGGCGAAGCACCGTGGTCGGCGAACTGCCTGCAACGCATGCTCGCCACCGAGCCGGGCACGCTGCTGCTGTGCAGCGACGGCCTGTGGAACTACCTGCCAGAGGCGGTCGCGCTCGCCGGCTTCACCGTCGAGACGTCGCCGCAGGCCGCCGCTCGCGCGCTCGCCGACTTCGCCCTCAACAGCGGGGGCAGTGACAACATCACCGTCGCCCTGGCTCCGGTGCCCGTTGCCGTATCGCCCGAACCAGGAGTGTTATGAGTTCCCCTGAGACAGCCGGCATCTCGATCGCCGTCGACCAGAACGAATTCCTCGCCGAAGGTGCGAGCGTGGTGGACGCGGTGCTGACGGTGACCACCGGGCCCGAACTCGCCGCTGTCGCGACACCGCCGCCGCGGCTCGAGATCCTGATCATCGACTGCTCCGGGTCGATGGGTAACAAGCGCAAATTCGAGAACGCGCGCAACGCCACCCGCACCGCGCTCGACGAGATCCCCGACGGCACCGCGTTCGCCATCATCGAGGGCACCGAGTCGGCCCGGATGATCTACCCGAGCGACAACACCCTGTCCGCCCCCGCCGACCGCACACATCGCGCCTCGGCCCGGCGAGCCCTGGATCGGTTGCGGCCCGACGGCGGCACCGCGATGGGTTCATGGCTGGCGCTGGCCCGCGAGGTCGCCGCCGCGCACCCCGGCGCGCAGGCGCACGCGATTCTGCTCACCGACGGCAAGAACGAGCACGAGACCCCGCAGGAGCTCGCGACCGAACTCGACCGTGCCGAAGGGCTTTTCGTCTGCGACTGCCGCGGTGTCGGCGACGACTGGGTCGCCGAGGAAGTGCGCAAGATCGCCTCGAAACTGTCCGGTGACGCGAACATCGTCGCCGATCCGAAGGACCTGGCCC
>NZ_JBHWZY010000229.1:0-8758 GCF_042727815.1 Nocardia sp. NPDC060220 | reverse complement strand
GCCCACCGTCTTCGCCGAGGTCACCAATGACATGACCATCGCCCGCGAGGAGATCTTCGGGCCGGTCCTGACGATCCTGGGTTACGACGATCTCGACCACGCCGTCGAGATCGCCAACGACACCGAGTACGGCCTGGCCGGCTTCGTCGCGGGCACCGACCTGGTGCAGGCGCGCGCGGTCGCCCGCCGGATCAGGGCGGGGTCGATCGCGATCAACGGCGGGTTCGATTTCCACACGCCCTTCGGCGGTTACAAGAAGAGCGGCAACGGCCGCGAGTGGGGCGATTTCGGCTTCCACGACTACCTCGAGATCAAGGGCGTGCTCGGTTACGCGCCGCCGGAAGAATGAGAGGCGACCGATGCCTACCCTGGCCACGAAGAAACTGAGCGACGCCGTCGGCGTGGAGGTGCTCGACGCCGACGCAGACCGGCTACTGCACGACCCCGACATTCCGGCCGCGTGCATGGCGGCGCTCGAGGAGCACGGCGTCCTGCTGTTTCGCGAACTGCACATCGGCGACGAGGCGCAGGCGGCGTTCGGGCGGCGGTTGGGCGAGCTGGTGCAGTTCCCGCTCTACGCCAACCCCGATGTCATGCAGATCAGCTTCGACCCCGACAATCCCAACGCGGAGTACTTCGCGAGCAACGATTTCTGGCACCTCGACGGCGCGTTGGACGCCATCCCGGCCAAGGCGTCGATGCTCAGCGCGCACGTGATCGCCACCGAGGGCGGCGAGACCGAGTTCGCCAGCACCTACGCGGCCTACGACAACCTCTCCGACGACGAGCGGCAGCGCTTCGCCGACCTGCGGGTGGTGCACACCTTCGCCGCGATCCAGAAGCTGACCTACCCGGACCCCACCGAGGAGCAGCTCACCGAATGGGCCTCGCGCACCGTGCGCGAGCATCCGCTGGTGTGGCAGCACGACACCGGGCGGCGCTCCCTGGTCTTCGGGGCGACCACGTCCCACATCGTCGGCATGGACCCCGAGCAGGGGCGCGCACTGCTCGACGACCTCCAGGCGCGCGCCACCGCCCCGGAGCGCGTGCTGCGCCACGCCTGGTCGGTGGGCGATCTGGTGATCTGGGACAACCGGGGCCTGGTCCACCGGGCGTGCGAGTTCGACCGGCGCGAACCGCGCCGGATGCACCGCACCACCCTCGCCGGCGACGAGGCCATCAAATGAGCGCCCGCACCGCGATCGTCACCGGCGGCGCGTCGGGGATCGGCGGCGCGATCAGCGCGCGGCTGGCCGCCGATGGGGCATCCGTCGCCATCTTCGACCTCAACGGTGACGCGGCCAAGGACGCCGCCGCCGCGATCGAGAACGCCGGCGGTCGGGCGATCGGCCTGCCCGTCGACGTCACCGACCGCGCGGCGATCGACGCCGGGGTCGCCGAGGTGCGTGCCCGGCTCGGCCGACCGGCGGTGCTGGTGAACAGCGCCGGTCTCACCCTGGACGGTCCCTTCCTCGAGATCAGCGCCGAGACCTGGAACCGGGCCCTGGCGATCAATCTCACCGGGACCTTCGACTGCTGCCAGGCGGTGATCCCGGACATGATCGAGCAGGGCTGGGGACGCATCGTCAACATCTCGTCGTCGAGCGTGCACAGCGGCGCGGCCGGGCTGGCCGGGTACGTCGCGGCGAAATCGGGCGTGGTGGGTCTGACCAAGGTGCTCGCGCTCGAATTCGCCAAACGCGGCATCACGGTGAACACCATTCCGCCGGGCTTCATCGACACCCCGATGCTGCGCCACACCGTGGACCGGGGGTTCATCGACGTCGAGGCGCAGATCGCGCGCACCCCGGTCGGCCGGATCGGCACACCCGCCGACGTGGCCGCCACCTGCGCGTTCCTGGTGAGCGAGGAGGCCGGTTATCTCACCGGTCAGATCATCGGCGTCAACGGCGGGCGGAACACGTGACGGCGGCGCAAGAGCCCCGCATCGCGCCGTTGCCGAAAGCGGAATGGTCCACGGAGATGACCACGTTCATGGCCGAGTATCGCAGCGCGGCGATCGGCGACAAGCCGTCGACCGGGCGGCAGAGCGGGTCAAACCTGCTGGGCACGCTGGCCAGATACCCGGCGCTGGCCAAACCGTTCCTCACCTTCAACGGGCACTTCCTCTACGGCTCCACGCTCTCGGCCCGGCAGCGCGAACTGCTCGTGCTGCGGGTGGCGGCGGTCCAACGCTGCGGCTACGAGTGGGCCCAGCATTCGATCCTGGCCGCCGACGCGGGCCTCGAGCCCGAGGAGATCGCCCGAATCGAACGGGGTCCGAGCGCGCCCGGGTGGTCGGCGATCGACGGCGCGCTGCTGGCCGCCGTCGACGAACTGCTCGGCGACGGGGCCGTGAGCGGCCCGACCTGGACCGCCCTGGCGACCGAGTTCGACGAGCACCAGCTGATGGATGTGGTGTTCACCGTGGGCATGTACGCGATGCTCGCCATGGCCCTGAGCTCGTTCGCCGTGGCGGCCGAAGCCGCGCTGGTGCCGTACCTGCCCGCACCGGAGTGAGCGCGGGCAGGTGGGCGCGGATTATCCGCGGCGGGTGAGCACCGCGTCGGCGGCGGCCCAGTGCTCATCCGCCACCCACAGGCGCGCGAAGGCCGCGACGGCTTCCTCGGCCGACACCCCGCCGACGACGCGCTTGATCTCGGCGGCCTGCGGGGTGGCCAGCGATCGGGCCAGCGCGCGCCAGCCGTCCTCGAACTCCGCGCGCGGCAGCACCCGATCCACCAGGCCGAGGCGCTGCGCCTCGACGACGTCGAGGATCGCGCCGGACCCGGCGAGCAGCAGCGCGCGGCTCTTGCCGACGAGGGCGGCGAGGCGTTCCGCGCCGCCCCAGGCCGGCATGATCGCCAGCGCGGACTGGTTGAAGCCGATCTTGATATCGTCGGCGGCGACGCGGATGTCAGCGGCCACCGCGAACTCGGCGCCGCCGCCGAGCGCGTGCCCGTTGAGCGCGGCGATAACGGGGGCGGGGAAACTCGCCAGCCGGTCGCAGATCGAGCGCATCCGCCAGGCCA
This sequence comes from Nocardia sp. NPDC060220, assembly GCF_042727815.1. NCBI lineage: Bacteria > Bacillati > Actinomycetota > Actinomycetes > Mycobacteriales > Nocardiaceae > Nocardia > Nocardia sp. NPDC060220. The sequence continues at coordinate 5,726 of NZ_JBHWZY010000229.1, read as the reverse complement.
TCGCCGCGGCCTGTTCCTCGGTGCGCAGAGCGCTGAGTTCCTTCAGGTCACCGCCGGAGACGAACGCGCGCTCACCGGCGCCGCGCACGACGAGGGCGCGCGCACCCGCCGCCTTGTCGAGCGCCTCGTCGAGCTCGTCCATCGTGACGGGCGCGATGGCGTTGCGCGCGTGCGGTCGGTCGATCGTGATGACCGCGACGCCCTCGTCCAGCTCCAGCTCGACCATCTAAGGTTCTCCCATCACGAGATTGTCATTCTTGTTTTCAGAGAATAACATCATCGCCGCAGAACTTCGGATCGGGCATTGGAGTCTCACGTGCGCAGCATTCCCGCCGACTTGGTCGAGCATTACCGAACGCAGGGCTGGTGGACCGGCGAACCGATCGGCGAGCTGCTGACGCGCGGCCTCGCCGCTGCCCCGGACACCGAATTCCGGGTGCACTCCGCCGAGCGTCCCTGGTCGGGCACCTTCGGCGAGGTCGAGCACCGGGCCCGTCGCCTCGCCGCGGGCCTACGCGCTCGCGGCGTCGGGCCCGGCGACGTCGTGGCCTTCCAGCTGCCCAACTGGATGGAGGCCGCCGCCACCTTCTGGGCGTCGGCCTTCCTCGGTGCGGTGGTGGTGCCCATCGTGCACTTCTACGGCCGCAAGGAACTCACCTACATCCTCGAGGCGACCACGCCACGGGTGTTCATCGGAGCGGAGCGGTTCGGGCGCCTCGAGTTCCAGGCCGATCTGTGCGCCGACATCCCGATCGTCGGCGTGGTGGGACGCGACTTCGACGACCTGCTCGCCGACGAACCGATGCCCGGATTCCTCCCGACCGATCCGGGCGGCCCCGCACTGATCGCCTTCACCTCGGGAACCACCAGCGCGCCCAAGGGCGTCGTACACAGCCATGAGACCCTCGGTCACGAAACCCGGCAGCTGTCCGCCTGGTACCCACCCGACCGCGGCAAACAACTCACCGCGGCGCCCGTCGGGCACTTCATCGGCATGGTGAACGCCTTCCTGATCCCGGTGCTGGACGCGTCGCCGGTGAACCTGGCCGATGTGTGGGATCCGCAGCGCGTCCTCGCGCTGATGCACAGCGACGGGCTCACCGTGGGCGGCGGCGCGACGTACTTCGTCACCAGCCTGCTCGACCACCCCGATTTCACCGCCGCACATCTGCCCCGGATGCGGTACGCGGGCCTGGGCGGGTCGTCGGTGCCCGCGGCGGTCACCCGCAGGCTCGACGAACTCGGCATCACGGTCTTCCGCTCCTACGGCAGCACCGAGCACCCGTCGATCACCGGGTCACAGATCACCGCGGCCTCGGACAAACGCCTGTTCACCGACGGCGATGTCCTCCCCGGCGTGGAGATCCGTCTGGCCCCCGACGGCGAAATCCTCAGTCGCGGACCGGAATTGTGCCTCGGCTACACCGACGACGCCCTGACCGCCGCCGCCTTCGACGCCGACGGCTGGTACCGCACCGGCGACATCGGCGAACTCGACGCCGACGGCTACCTCACGATCACCGACCGCAAGGCTGACATCATCATCCGCGGCGGCGAGAACATCAGCGCCCTCGAAGTCGAGGAGGTCCTGCTGACAATGCCCGGAATCGCCGAGGCGGTCGTCGTCGCCGCACCGGATGCCCGCCTCGGCGAGCACGCCGCCGCCGTGGTGCGACTGCGCACCGGCCACGAGATGCCGACCATCACCGAGATGCGCGCGCATTTCGACCGGGCCGGTGTCGCCAAACAGAAGTGGCCCGAGGAGCTGCACCAGGTCGAGGATTTCCCCCGAACCGCCAGCGGCAAGGTACAGAAGTTCCACGTCCGACGAAACATCGCCGACCGCCAACCGTTGCACGGCTGAACTCCCGCGCCCAGACGTGGAGCCGCGGAAGTCCACGCGGCGACCACGTACGGGCCCGCATCAGCGCGCCGATGGTGTCGAACCGACGCCATCGGTGCGCAGTTCGAGAACGGCTAGCCACCCACGATTTCCAGCAAAGTCGATGCCGGGCGATCAGGTCTCAACTCGCCCGCTGGCCTGTACGGCTACGACCTCGTGCGGATCGGCCATCGAAGTCGTCCGACCTGACGGACCTCGCACTCAGCAACTCCGTTCTGCCATCGCATTCCACTACCGTCGACGGCATGCGCGATAGCCAGTGGACAATCCTTGGTGAGCGGGTACTCGACGAGAACCGGCACATCCGGTTGTCGACCGCCGATATCCGCCTGCCGGACGGCGTGGAGTTCACTCAGTACGTCGCCCGGATGCCACGGTGCGCGATGACACTGGTGCTCAATGATTCCCGCGAGGTGCTGCTGATGTACCGGCACCGGTGGATCATCGACCAGTGGGTATGGGAGCTGCCCGGCGGATACGTCGACCACGCCGAAGACGTGGCCTCGGCAGCGGCCCGCGAAGTCGAGGAGGAAACCGGGTGGCGCCCCCGTACCATCCAACACCTGGTGACCTACCAACCCGCGATCGGCACTCTCGACCATCCACAGGAGGTGTACCTCGCCTGCGGTGCCGACCGCACCGACACGCGCCCGGACATCAACGAAGCCGAGGCAATTCGGTGGGTGCCGCTCGATGAGGCTGTGCAGATGATCGACCGTGGCGAAATCATCGGTGCGGCAACTGTAGTCGGCGTATACCGAGCCCTCACATTGACCTAGGCGTGCGTTCGGCGGGACTCCGCGCCACCAACCAATTCGAGCGCTTTCGACCCACCCGGTCCGCTTCGCACGGGTCTTCCACCGCGAGGCTGGACGCGAGCAAGCACAAGTTGAACACGCGCCCACGCTGGTACCCATCGCTCATATTCAGCGACGCCCGCGCAAGTACTAGTGCGTGGTCCGATCACGAATCAACGACAATGGGCAACTGACGTCGGAACCAACTCGACAGGAGTTGTCCTTGTGCGGATGACCTACGATTCGACGGCAAACGCCGCGATGATCTACCTCGCCGATCGCATCGGTCCCGGACAAGCCGTCCGGCAACAAGCAGTACCACTCGATGGGGCCGAGATGGTCCTGGATTTCGATGCCCATGGCGTGCTACTCGGCATCGAGGTGATCGGCGCACGCGAAACGATCTCGGCCGAAGTACTCGACGCGGCTGAACAAATCGGATGATCCCCGCCGGTTCGGGCTACTCGGCACACACCGCGGGCAGCCCGAAACGGCGGCTCGATCTGATGACCGCATCAGCCCGAAGCGAGATGCGATCACCTAGCATTGCCGCCAGTACTGTGCTGATCGACTCAGCGATCGCGGCCACCGTCATCGACGGACCCGCCTACGACTGAGCCGTGTCTCGCGCGTCGGGCCCGGCCAGGATCGTCACGGCCGCGACCGCCGTGGGACCACCGATGGAGTGCGCCAACCCGATTCGGGCCCGGTCGACCTGGTTCACCGCGTCGCCGCGCAACTGCTCGAACAACTCCACGCACTGCGCCACCCCGGTGGCGCCCGGCGGATGTCCCTTCGACTTCAAGCCGCCGCTCGGATTGACCGGTAGCGCGCCGCCGACGCTGGTGACGCCCGCTTCGACGAGCTTGTGGGCCTCGAACCGATCGGCGAACCCGAGATCCTCGTAGCTCATCAACTCGATGCCGGTGAAGAAGTCGTGCACCTCGGCGACATCGATGTCCGACGGGGTCAGCCCGGCCATGCCGAACGCCTGGCGCGCGGCGCGGACCGTGGCGGGGAACGTCGTCATGTCCCGCTTGTGCTGGTGCATCACCGAATCCATGCCGAGTCCCACCCCGCGAATCCACACGGGGCGGTCGGTGTAGCGATCGACCACGCCCTCGGCCGCCAGCACGAGCGCCGCCGCCCCGTCGCTCTGCGGCGCGCAGTCGTAGAGCCCGAACGGCGTGACCACCGTCGGCGCCGCGAGGGCTTCCTCGATACTGATCTCGAAGCGCAACCGCGCCTTGAGGTTTCGCACGCCGTGCCGATGGTTCTTCACCGCGACCATGGCCATGTGTTCGCGTGTGGCAGGTGATTCGTGCAGGTACCGTGCCACGTGCAGCGCGAACCCGGCAGGCGCGACCAGCCCGAGCGGGTAGTCCCAGGCCATGTCCCGGGTCATCGCCTCCCACTCCCACAGCATGTCCTTGGATGCCGACTCACGCAGCTTGTCCGCGCCGACCACCAGGGCCACGTCGATAGCGCCGGAGGCGATCGCGAGCAGCGCGTTGCGGACCGCGTCGTGCCCGGTGGCGCAGGCGTTCTCGACGCGGGTCACCGGAATGTCGGGCAGCCCGAGGGTGTCGGCGAGAATGCCGGAGGCGAACCCGTCGGCGGTGCCGAGCTCACCGAACCACGCCGCCTGGATGTCGGATTTTCGGAACCCCTTGTCGATGGTGCGCGCGCAGTCGGCGAAGGCCATCGGCACCAGATCTTTGATACCGAGCGCGAAATGCTCGGCGAAGGGCGTCATTCCGGCGCCGACGATGGCGACTCTTCTCATGCTGCCGACTCCTGTCGTTCGGGGGTTTCCGGTTCGAAGGCGTAGCCGTAGTCCGGCACGCCGGAGCGCACCGCCACGCGCCGCAACACCATGCGGCCGCGATCGCCGATGGCCACCGAACCCGGTTCGGCGCTGGTCACTTTCACCAGCGCGCGCACGCCGACCTCCTCGAGTTCGACGATGACCAGCGAATACGGCGTTTTCAGCCCGGGTACCGGCACATGCACCGTCACCGATGTGTACACGGTGGCGGTGCGGGGCAACGGCACCAGCGTGTAGTCGGTGCGCAGCGTGCCGTCCTCGTCCACCCGATAGCGGGGTGGGAAGTCCAGTTCGTCGGTGCCGTCGTGGCGTCCGGCCGCCCAGCGCACTTTCGCCTCGAACGCGCGCTCATAGGCGGCCAGCGAGATCGGGATGTCGGCCCCGGGCACGAAGCTCGTCACAGGTTTCTCCCGCGGCGGCGGTTCGCGCCGATGCACCGGCACCGCGCCTGCCGCGACCGTGACGCCGGACAGACTGCCCTGTTCCACCCCGACCAGCGGGCCGGCCTGCCCCGCGTCCACCATCGCCGCCAGCGCGAACAATCCAGAACTCGCCCCCAAGGTGGGCAGCGGCGGCGGAGTACCGATACACAGGTCGGTGGCCTGTTCGTGATCGACACCGGCCACCGCGACCGGGGTGTCGAGCCAGGACGCGGCCAGTGACCCGAGAAGTCCGCGTTCGCGCAATAGTCGGGGGTCGCCGTAGTCGTGCACGACGCCGGTGGCGTAGCGGGTCCGGACCGGCAGGCTCCGGGCGACGCGCGCCGCGGTGCGCACCTGTAGTCCGCGTTCGCCCGTGACGGCGGCGGCCGCGCCGGCCGGATCGAGGTCGACGCCGATCACCAGGGTTCGCGGCCGCGCCGAGCCGAGTGCGTCGAGGGTCGCGGGTGCGCCGCCGAGCCGCTCGGTGACCTCGAGCTCGGAATCCAGACCGAGACCTGCCAGCAGTACCGCGGCGTTGCCGCCTTCCAGCAGCGGCAGATCCCGGCTGACCAGCACGACGTGCTCCACCCCGGCCCCCGAGGCGATCGCGGCCCGGCCCGCTTCGACGGCGAGGGTGATCGCGTCCTCGTCGTCACCGGGTACGCGCTGTTCGGCGGTACCCCAGCACGGCAGATAGGTACCGACCGAAGCGATCAACGGCATCGTGCTCTCCCGACCTAGGTGATAATGTGATTCTCATATTAGAGAATGCAGTC
>NZ_JBHWZY010000228.1:0-8785 GCF_042727815.1 Nocardia sp. NPDC060220 | reverse complement strand
CTCCTCGAGTGTTAGCGGGTGTCGGCGTGATCCGTCGGTCTGTGAATGTGAACTCTTCGACGGTGCGGCGGGTCGCTCGGCCGGTGATCGGGGTGGTACCCATGGCGTTGGCCCTCGCCTGTGCGGGCGTCGCTATCGCGGTGCCGCAGCCCGGTGTGAATGTGGCTCCGGTGCAGCCGGGTATCACCACCGAGTCGCCTGCCGACGAAGGCGGTCGCTCGGATCTGGCGAAGTTCGACGGTCCGGATTCGCTCGGGCATCTCACGCCTGAGCGTCCGGAGTCGCGCCCGGTGCCCGAGTACACCACCCCGGCCCCGCCGATCGTCATCGAGGAACTCCACCTTCCGGAGCCGGTCGAGCCGGTGGCCCCGATCGCCCCGCCCGAGCGGACACTGCGCATCGGTGACTTCACCAGCCCGGTCCCGGACGAGGTTCCGAACGACGTCCTCGATGGTGTGAACGGCACCGCCGCCGACGCCGAAGCCGCGATCGCCACCCAGGGCCGCTCGGTCGGCATCAACCCGAGCCGCTCGGACAAGATCGCCGCGGCGACCGTCGGTGGCGCGCTGGCCGGAGCCGCGATCGCGGGTGTTCCGGCTGCCGCGGTCGGCGCGGTAGGCGGCGGCCTCATCGGCGCCGGCATCGGTGCCGGGGTCGGCTTCGCGGTGGGCGCCGCGGGCACTGCGGGTGCGGCCGCGATTCTCGGTGCCGCGGCCGCGGTCCCGACCGCGGGCGCGAGCGCCCTGGCGGCGATTCCCGCGGGCTTTGCCCTGGCGTGGCCGATCGCAGCCGCCAGCACCGGTGCGGGCGCTGCCATCGGCGCCGCGGCGGGTGCGGCTACCGGCGCCGCAGTGCTCGGCGTCCCCGCAGCCGCGGCAGGTGCCGTCGCAGGCGGCGTGCTCGGCAGCGGTTACGGCGCGACTCTCTGATCGGTTGTCGGCCGGGCTCACCCATCGCCCGGTCCGGTCGGAACTCCGGCCGGACCGGGCGCTCGGCGTATAGGTCCCCAACCGCAAGGCCGTAATCCTGCGATCTCGGTGGGAATCGGCCCCGGCGACCACTTCGGTGTCGGAATACTCGCCGGGGTAGCGTCGAGAAGGGTTTCGGACGGAGGTGGATGATGGCTCTGCGACGTGGGTCAGCCGCGGCGGCTCTGCTCGCGCTGGCAATCCTGCCCGCTTGCGCCGCCCCGGACGACCCGGCTCCCTCGCCCAGCGTCTCCCCGGTGAGTTCGGCGCCGCCGCCCGCGCAGACTCTCGCCCCCTCGCAGCAGCGCAACGAACGCATTCGCGGGATGCTCTATACCGTCGGTTGCACGAGTAACAGCTGCGTCCAGGTGTACTTCGCGTGTCTGGACGGCTACCTCACCGGTGAGCCGTGCCAGTTCTTCCGCGATCACCCACCACCGCCCTGATTACTGTGTGCGGGTGAGGAATTCGCCGACGGCGGGGGCGAGGATCGAGATCTTGGGGTTGTGGCTCACACCGGGGAGTTCGGCGAATCGCGCGTTCGGGAGCACCTGGGCGGCGGCCTTCGAGCCCTTGATGAGCAGCGGTGCGGTGCGGTCGCCCGCCAGTACGAGCACCGGCACCTCGACTCCTCGCCAGTCGGCGGGGTCCAGCTTCTTGCCCTGCATGTACGGCTTCATCACGGCCCAGTCGTGCGCGGTCGAGTTCGACGTTGCCGTCAGCGTCTTCCAGAAGGGTGTCACCCGCATCGCCGCCACCATGAGCAACGGCATCCCCATCGCCTTGGTCATGTAGTACCGCACGGTCTTCCCGCGATCGCCCGCCGCGATCATCGGGTGCAGCTTGGCTGCCAGATCCTTCGGTGGCACATGGCCTTTCGCGTCGACCACGAACGGTGGCTCGAACGCCACCACCTCGGTGACGCCGGGCACGGACCGCGCTGCCAGCAGCGCCAGCGCGGCGCCGGAGGACCAGCCGAACAGCGCCGCTTTCCCGCCCGCGGCCTCGACCAGCGCCGCGATATCGGCGATCTCGTTGGCCGCGTCGTACACGCCGGGGGAGTCGGTGCTGTCACCGCGCCCACGCCGGTCGTAGTTGAGCACCGTGAGCCCGTAGTCGTCGGCCAGCGCCTGCGCGAGTTCGACCATCGTGGGGAACGCGCGGTAGCTGAAGGCGCCACCGATCAGGATGACGGTCCCGGCGGTCCCCTCACCGATCCGGTCGTAGGCGATCGTGGTGCCGTCGGCCGACGTCACAGTCTGCATGGGGGAATTCCTCTCGATAACGGGCCGCCGCGCTCGACGGTACGCGATCACCTCGACCGCAGGTCCGCGTGGGTTTCGCGGACCCGGCAGCTGGTACGAGCCGGGCGAGTCCGATCTTGTTCGTTGAGACGGGACGCGTCGCGAGAATTCATCGGTGCGCTGCCGAACGGGTTGCCGATCAGAACAGCATCGGTTCACCGAAGCCCGGCGTCCGTTCGATCTCCAGCAGCCGCGCCTTGGTGCCGATCCCGCCCGGCGCCGAGAATCCGTGCAGCGCGTGATCGGCCGCGAGCACCCGATGGCAGGGAATAATGAGCGGCACCGGGTTGCGCCCCAACGCTTGTCCGACGGCCTGCGCGGAGCCGGGAGCTCCGATCCGGCCGGCGATATCGCCGTAGCTGAGCGTGTGACCCGGGTCGATCTCGCGCGTCACCGCGTACACCGCGCGATGGAATTCCGGTGCACCCCGTAGGTCCACCTCGATCCAGCGCAGTGCGTCGACCGCTCCATCGAGGTGGGCGCGAATTCCCGCGATCGCCTCGACGATCACGGGCCCCGGCGCGCTCTCCGGCACCGGGGACCCGGCGAACGGCCGGGTGATCCGGGCGAGGGTTTCCTCCTCGCTGGCCTCGGGCAGCTGGAACCGGACAACGGCGTCACCGTGCCAGGCGATCGCGCACAGCCCGATAGCGGTGTCGAACAGTGCCGAGACCACCGTCTCGGTCTGCGTCGAGTCACTCATGATCACAGTGTGCGCCGACCCACCGACAAAGACACACTCACGCGGCGAGCGACCCTCGCTGCGTGTCTGTCGACTGGACTTCAAGGCCAGTTTCGGGCGACTGGACTGCATCGTCGCCCACCTCGTAGGAACGCATCGCATCGAGATCCCGGTAGAGGCGTTGCTCGTCGTAGGTGCCGAATGCCCGGTCATGGGGCAGATATTGGAAGGGCCAGAAGGGCAGTTCGCCCTTCTTGGGCGAAAAGTGGTAGACCGCCAACCCGAAGGCAACGGCAACGGTGAGGGCTAGGAAAGTGGTCATGCCAGTAAGAATCCACCCACTGGCCTTGCTTCGAAATATCCACTTAGGGAATACTGGACTTTATGGCGACAAGAGTGATCGGTGCGGCAGGCTTGGCTCGCGACCTCGGCCGGTGGCGTGACCCCGAAACCGGCGGCGAGGCCGAACGCCGCCCGCACCGGCCCGCCTACCTGGCCCTGGCCGAAGCCATCCGCCTGCTGATCCACGACGGCCGCGCCCCACTCGGTGTGGCCCTGCCCAGCGAGCGCGATCTGGCGGGGACTCTCGGCGTCAGCCGCACCACCATCACTTCGACCTATTCGCTGCTGCGCGAACACGGCTATCTGATCAGCCGCCAGGGTTCTCGCAGCACTGTCGCGCTGCCGCCCGCGATCCAGCACGACGGCGCCAAGCCCAGCCGCGGCATCATGGCCCTGATGGCGCAGCCGGAACTGCCGACCATCGACATGACCTATGCCGCGATGCCCGCGTCCCCCGAACTCCACGACGCGTATTCGACAGCGCTGCAAGGAATCCCGTCCTACCTCGGCACCCACGGGATGGACCCGGTCGGCATCCTCGCGCTGCGCGAAGCACTGGCCCGTCGCTACACCGCGCGCGGTCTGCCGACGGAACCGGACCAGATCCTGGTGACCCTCGGTGCGCAGCACGGACTTCGGCTGCTCCTCAACGTGCTCGCCTCGCCCGGCGCCCGGGTTCTGATCGAGCACCCGTCCTACCCGAACGCCATCGAAGCCATCCGCGACGTCGGCGCCCGCCCCATTCCGATTCCGCTACGGCCCGAATTCCCTGATGCCGGTTGGGATCTCGAAGGTCTGCGCAGTACGGCGCGGCAGACCGCGGCCACCCTGGCCTACCTGGTTCCCGACTTCAACAACCCCACCGGACTGCTGCTCGGCGCCGAGGGCCGCGCCGAACTGGCCGCCATCGCCCGCGACACCAGGATGACCGTCGTCGTCGACGAGTCGATGGGCGAGCTGAACCTGTCGGACGGGACCATGCCCCCGCCGGTGGCCGCGTTCGCGAAGGGCTCGGAGATCGTCACCATCGGTTCGGCGTCGAAGTCGTTCTGGGGTGGCCTGCGGGTCGGCTGGATCCGTACCAGTCAGCCGCTGATCACCAAACTGCTCGGCATCCGCTCCACGGTCGACCTCGGCACCCCGGTGATGGATCAGCTGGCCACCGTCCACCTGCTCGAGAACGCCGAACCCATTCTCGAGCGTCGTCGCGAACAGCTGCGCGCCCAGCGCACCGCCCTGCTCGACGCCGTCGCCGAAGACCTCCCCGGCTGGCACATCACGGTCGGCGCGGGCGGTATGTCGGTGTGGGCCCAGCTGCCGAGCCCGGTCTCCACCGCGCTCGCCGCCACCGCGCCCAATCACGGCGTATTGCTGGCCGCCGGACCACGTTTCGGCGTCCAGGGCGCGTTCGAGCGTTTCGTCCGGCTGCCGTACACCCACCCCGAAGCCGAGCTACGCATCGCCGTCAAATCCATCGCCGCGGCCTACGACGCCCTCACGCCCCGCGCCGCCGACCCGCTCCAGCCCCTCACCTGCTACTGAACGCGCACGGGTTGTGCCCGGTGGAAGCCGGTTCGGGGCGCACGGTTTCGTACCCCGCCCCGAACATGAACAGCACCGAGGCCACCAACCCCAGCGCGGTCAGCGGCACCGCGACGGCGCCGCGTTCGGACGGATAGCGGAACAGCAGCACCAGCAGACACAGCAGCGAAACGGCGGCGGCCAGCAGCATCCCGGTCGCCAGCCCGTTCAGCACGCTCACCATCACCGGCACCGGTGCCGCACTGTGGCAATGGTTTTCGGCGATCTGCGCGGTACGGGTGTCGAACAATCCCTCGGCCAGGATGAAGCACAGCACTGCCGCGCCGAAGGTGGTGACCGCGATGAGGGCGGCGAGCACCTTCGGTGGGGTTCTGACGGTTCGGAACCTCGGCCTGTCGTCGATAGTGGAAAACTTTACCGACGACAGGCCGCCAAATCAGTCAGCCCAGACCGTTTCGATCGGTGTCGCGACGTTCGGCGGGGGAGTGGGTGTGCCGCCCGGTGTGCGCGAGAAGCGCGGCGCGGGCGCGTGCTGGACCACACCGTCGATGTCGATCAGGCCGGTACGGGCCACGATGTGCGGGTTCTCGGTGGCCTCGGTGAAGGTCAGCACCGGTGTGGTGCAGGCATCGGTGCCGTCGAAGATCGCGGCCCACTCGTCGCGGGTCTTCGTCAGGAACTTGTCGGTGAACAGCTTGCGCAGCTGTTCCTGACCGTTCGGGTCGATCTGCATCGGCAGACCTTCCGGGTCGATCTCCAGCCCGGCCAGCAGTTCGGCGTAGAACTGCGGCTCGATCGCGCCGACGGCCATGTACTTGCCGTCGGAGGTCTCGTAGGTGTCGTAGAAGGCCATGCCGGTATCGAGCAGGTTGGTGCCGCGCTCGTCGGACCACAGGCCGACCCCGCGCATGCCCCAGATCATGTGCGAAAGGGCAAGCGCGCCATCGATCATCGCGGCGTCGATCACCTGGCCCTTGCCGGAATTCTGCCGCTCCACCAGTGCGGCGAGCACGCCGAACACCAGGAACATCGAGCCGCCACCGAAGTCGCCGACCATGTTCAGCGGCGGCACCGGCCGCTCGCCCTTGCGTCCGATGGCATTGAGCACACCGGTGAGGGAGATGTAGTTGATGTCGTGTCCCGCGCGATCGGCGAGCGGGCCGTGCTGGCCCCAGCCTGTCATCCGGCCGTACACCAGGCGCGGGTTGCGGGCCAGCGCGTCGTCGGGTCCGAGGCCCATGCGCTCGGTGACGCCGGGGCGGAAGCCCTCGAGCAGCACGTCGGCCTTCTCGACCAGGTCGAGGATCTTGGCGACGTCGGCGGGGTCCTTCAGATTCGCCTCGACGATCGTTCGCCCGCGCCACTGGGGGCGTTCCATGAAGCCGGGCAGCTGGTTCGGGCGCTGCACGCGCACCACGTCGGCGCCGAGGTCGGCCAGCAGCAGCGCGGCGTGCGGACCTGGCCCGATGCCTGCCAACTCGATGACCTTGATGCCCGCAAGGGGCCCCTGCTTGGCGGTGGACTCCGTGCTCACGCGGTGACCTCAGTTCGTCGTCGAACGGTATTGACACTCCGACAATAGCGCTGGGGTGGCGGCTCGGGTAGAGCATGGGCGAGAATTCGCACGAGCGCGACTCGGCGTGGCAACGGGAGGACCCGGTAGTGGGCGTGTGGGGTGAGGTCGTTGTCGGCCTTGTCATTCTGGTCGGCATCGTCGGCGTGATCGTACCGATTCTGCCGGGCGTGATCCTCATCTTCGCGGCAATCGCGGTGTGGGCGTTCATGACCGGCGGTACGACGGCCTGGACGGTGCTGGCGATCGCCACCGTCGCGCTGGCGCTCTCCGGCATCGTGAAGTACACCTGGCCGGGCAAGCGGATGCGCGAAGCCGGGGTGTCGAACCGTGCGCTGCTGGCCGGTGCGGTGCTCGGCATCGCCGGCTTCTTCGTGATCCCGATCGTCGGCCTGTTCATCGGCTTCGTGCTCGGTGTGTACCTGGCCGAGCTGTACCGCTTGAAGACCAACGACCTGGCCTGGCCCGCGACCGTGCACGCGCTCAAGGGCGTCGGCTTGTCGATGCTGGTCGAGTTGTTCGGCGCGCTGATCGCGTCCGGTGTGTGGCTCACCGGCGCGATCATCAGCTGACTACTCGATGATCGGCAGCGGACGGGTGTGGTCGTCCGCGCCGGGGAGCTGATTGCGCGGGATCGGGATAGTCGGATTCTCGGTGCGGGGTAGCGGCTCGGATTTCGGGCGACGCACCGCGGGCAGCCGGTAGAACTCGCGGGCATTGTCCTCGAGCACCGCGTGGATATCGGAGCCGACCACCTGCGAGATCAGGTCCACATCGCGCTCCTCGAACGGCCTGCCTGCGCGCGTGCCGGGCAGATCGCTGCCGAACATCAGCGCACCCGGGTTGACGGTGTGAATGCGTCGCAGCGTCTCGGCCACATCCATCTCGACCCGGCCGAACCCGGTCGCCTTCACCCGCGCGCCGCGGTCCACCAGGTCGAGCAGGTACGGCAGACCCTCGTCGGACATGCCGAGATGGTCGATCGAGAGCGCGGGCAGCTTCGAGATCACCGGTTGCAGCGAGGCCAGCATCTGACCGTCGATGTAGAGCTCCACGTGCCAGCCCGCCAGTTCGTGGGCGCGCAACGCCTGCAATGTCATCTCGGTGATGTCGGCGGCGGCGCGCTTGAGGTTGAACCGCAGGGCGCGTACGCCTGCCCGGTTCAGCGCGAGGATCTCGTCGTCGGTGGCGTCGAGATCGAGCCGGGTCACGCCGACCCAGTCGGGACCGAGCGCGGCCAGCGCTGCCTTCAGGTACGTCTGATCAGCGCCTTGGAAAGACGCGCTGACAACAGCACCGCCGCGAACATCGAAGTGCGCCATACGCTTTCGATAGTCATCGATCACGTAGGGCTCGGGGAGATAGCCTTCGTTCTCGATCAGCGGAAACCGCGGATCGATGATGTGGACGTGGGCATCGAACACCAGTACAGAATGCCTTATCTCTGCGGCGCGAGCGCGCTCAACGTCGCGCCCCCACTAGGACGGGACCACTGAAACCCCGAGTTCTGCCATGACAGCACACCCAACCTCCGCACATCCCGACCCCGAGGAGGGATCGGGCGGGCCATTCAGGGCCGCGAACACGCGCGCGCCAGCGCGCCGAAAACTCAGGCCTTGTTCGGCTCGGAGGCGCGCAGCATGTCCTCGCGCTCCACGACCTTCACGCGCTCACGGCCTTCGGGCTCGCCGAGGGCGCGCTCGTGGGCGTCGAGGCGGTACCAGCCAGCCCAGGTGGTGAACGGGATGCCCTTGCCCTCGAGGAACTCGGTGACGGCGTCGAGCTCGGGCTTCGGCGCGGGGGCGAAGGCCTTGGCGTCGTCGAGCAGGCAGGCGATGGTCTCGTTGGCGTCGCCCTTGGTGTGGCCGATGAGGCCGACCGGGCCGCGCTTGATCCAGCCGGTCACGTAGGTGGCGGGCATGAATCGGGCGTCACCTTCGGCGGTGTCGTCGGCGATCACGCGGCCGGCCTCGTTGGGCACCGTGCCCGCCTGATCGTCGAACGGCAGCTGGGTGACGTTCTGCGAGAGGTAGCCCACGGCGCGGTACACGGCCTGGATGTCCCAGTCGGTGAAGTTGCCGGTGCCCTTGACGTTGCCGGTGCCGTCGAGCTGGGTGCGTTCGGTCTTCAGGCCGACGACCTTGCCGTCGGCGCCGAGGACCTCCGAGGGCGATTCGAAGAAGTGCAGGAACAGCTTGTGCGGGCGGTCGCCGTGGTCGCGGATGGCCCACTGCTCCAAGGTGTTGGCGACCATGTCGACCTGCTTGGAGTTACGGCGGGCGGCTTCGGAGCCCTCGTCGTAGTCGATGTCCTCGGGGTTGACGATGACCTCGATCGTCGGCGAGTGATCCAGTTCGCGCAGCTCGAGGGGCGT
>NZ_JBHWZY010000227.1:0-8786 GCF_042727815.1 Nocardia sp. NPDC060220 | reverse complement strand
GGTGCGGCTGGTCGCCGAAGCCCGGCGCCTGCCCCTGGTGCCCGGCCGGTAGCCCCGACTCGGTGGGATGGCCCGTGTCGCCCGGTCCGGTAGCGGCGGGCCGGTCAGCGGGGTGCTGGGGATCGTCGGTCATGGTGTCTGTCTCCTCACGCTTGCTGACCAGCTTCCTGACGGCTACTGAGAGGCGCCTGAGATCGGACTATCAGTTCGCCGTGACTGACGGCGATCACCCGGCGTCGGACTCGTCGAGAACGATCGGCGCCTCCCCCGGCAACACGATGCGTACCAGCGCGCCGCCCCGATCGGAGGTGTCGACCGCGATGGTGCCGCCGTGTTTGGTCACCACCTGCTTGACGATGGCCAGCCCGAGTCCGGAACCGGGCATCGAGCGCGAGGCGGTCGTGCGGTAGAAGCGTTCGAAGACCAGTTCGCGTTCGCCGGTGGGGATGCCGGGGCCCGCGTCGCCGACGGCCAGTTCGAGCAGTCCGGGGCCGGCCGGGCGCATGGTGATCCGGACGACCGCGTCGGGCGGACTCCACTTCGCCGCGTTGTCGAGGACGTTGAGGACGGCCCGTTCCAGCCCCGCCTCGTGCCCGTAGACGAACCAGGGCGCCAGATCGGCCACGAAGGTGATCCCCACCCGTCTGCGGCGCGCACGCTCGAGCGCACGCTCGGCCACCTCGCCGAGATCCACCCGCTCGTACACGGTTTCGGGGGCATCCTCACGGGCCAGGTCGACCAGGTCGCCGACCAGCGTCGACAGCTCACCGATCTGGGCGACCACATCGGCGCGCAATTCGGCCATGTCCTCGTCGGGCAGCCGGGGCGCGCCCGGCCTGCCCGAGGCGATGAGCAGCTCCATATTGGTGCGCAGCGAGGTGAGCGGCGTCCGCAGTTCGTGGCCCGCGTCGGCGACGAGCCGGCGCTGACGATCGCGTGATTCGGTCAGCGCCCGCAGCATCGTGTTGAAACTCTCGGTGAGTCTGGCCAATTCGTCGTCGCCGGTCACCGGGATCGGCGTCAGGTCGTCGGTGCGGGCGACGCGCTCGGTGGCCGCGGTGAGCCGGGCGATCGGGCGCAGACCGGTGCGGCCCACCGCGGTTCCGGCGGCGGCGGCGAGCACGACACCGCACGCGCCGACCACGAACAGCAGCCACGCCAGCTGATCGAGCACCTCGCGGGTGCGGTAGAGCTTCTGCGAGATGATCAGCGTCGCGCCGCTGTGCGTACGCGCGGCGAGTACCCGCTGGTCACCGACGGTGCGCAGCGAGGAATTGATCTTGCCGTCGGCCACCGCGAGCTCCTGGGCGCCGACCGGTGGAATTGTCTGCTGGGGTGGCATATACGGCTTGTGACCGGCATAGATCAGCGCGACGCCGACATCGTTGGAGAACAGCCCGGCCAGCACGATCGACTGGAAACCGGCGGTCTCGAAATTGTTGTTGATCATCGTCGCCGCGCGGGCCTCGAGCTGGGCGTCGACGTCGGCGTAGAGCGCGCGCGCCACCATCGCGTAGGCGGCGATCGAGGTGACCGCGACCGCGATCAGCACCACCGACGCGGCCAGCAGCGTCACCCGCCAGCGCAGGGACACCGAGCGGGTGAGCGGTGTAGGCGGACGCATCTCACTCGCGTCCAGCGGCCTGCCGAGAACGGCGACCGCGGGTTCCTTGTGTGCCATCTCGCCCGCCTACGGAGGGGTCTCGCGCAGCACGTAGCCGACGCCACGCACGGTGTGGATCAGTCGTTCCTCGCCGTCGGCCTCGGTCTTGCGGCGCAAATAGCCGATATAGACCTCCAGCGCGTTGCCGGAGGTCGGAAAGTCGTAGCCCCAGACCTCTTCGAGGATTCGTCCGCGAGTGAGCACTCGGCGCGGATTGGCCATCAACATCTCGAGCAACGAGAACTCGGTACGCGTCAGACTGATCGCGCGTTCGCCGCGCGAAACCTCGCGGGTGACCGGATCCAGCGACAAGTCAGCGAACACCATCGCCTCCGACGCTTCACCGGGATCGGGCGTTCGACGACGCAGCAACGCCCGTAAACGCGCCAGCAATTCCTCCAACGCGAAAGGTTTCGGCAAATAATCGTCGGCGCCCGCGTCGAGGCCGGCCACTCGTTCGGACACCGAATCGCGCGCGGTCAAAACGAGAATCGGCAGATCGTCGCCCGTACTGCGCAGCCTTCGGCACACTTCGAGGCCGTCCAGGCGCGGCATCATGACGTCGAGAACCAGCGCATCGGGCCTGGCCGCGGTCACTTTCTCGAGTGCGTCCAGACCGTCGACAGCGAGGTCGACGGTGTAGCCGTTGAAGCTCAGTGACCGGCGCAGTGATTCCCGCACCGCGCGATCGTCGTCGACTACCAGAATGCGCATGTGCTGTAGTTTGCCGTGACCGACTGAGAACGTACTGAGAGGCCTCGGCGCGCCGAACGTCGTGTTCTCGCCGGAGGTATGTTGTAGGTCTTGACAAACCCGAACGAATCGTCGTTGTGTCAGCGCATATTCGGCGAATTACAGACCGTGTGGCCCGGATTGCCGATGCCCACTCGGCACGGTATCTTTCCTGCGGTAAAAGAAGACCTCCAGTTGGTTCTGCGCTCGCATCGCTCCGCGACCTCCCCGCGCGGGCCGGGGTCACACGTGGAAGCAGAGGCAACGCACGCGGATGGAACCTGCATCGCGCTCCTGGCAATTCAGCCTGTCCAACTGGTCGGTTACGCGCAAGGTCGGTGTGGTGCTGGTGCTGCCGGTGATGCTCGCGACCACCTTCGCCGTGCTGCGGATCAACAACGAACTGCAGACGATGACGCAGCTGGGCGCGGCCACCGAACAGGCCACCGCCATCCGTCCCGTCGTCAAATTCGCCACCGCCACCGAACAACTCGCCGTCGCCGCGACGGCCAACTGGGGTGCGATCGCCGACCCCCAGACCGACGCCGCGCTCACCACCTACGACCAGGCCCTCGCCGAGGTGCAGAGCGCGCTGCGCTCGGCCCGCATCGACCCTGTCGTCGCCAGTGAACTCACCGCGGCCACCACCACCGGCGCCACCCTGCGCAATACCGTGCGCGGCGGGTCCCCGGCGATGGTCGGCGAGCAGACCGACGAGATCGGCGAACGGATCGGAAAGGCGCTGTCCAAGACCCCGCAGGTCCAGGACTTCGTCGTGCAGCGCTACTTCCTCCAGCTGGCCGCGCTGCACCAGGCTCGCCGGGTGCTCACCCGCGAGCGCACGCTGGTCGTCTCGCCCGAATCCGGTCGCAGCCAGAGCGCGCGAGCGAAGATGCTCGTCGAGCTCGGCTCCGAATCGAACATGATCAAGACCTACGCGATGGTCTTGCCCGACCAGGCGGGCAGCATGGCCGCGCTGCTCGACGCGGTGCAGACCCGGATCAGTGTGTTCAGCCAGAACAGCGGTGATCCGACCACCAACGCGGCGGTGCTCAACACGCTCCAGGTGAGCGCCGACACCTACGCCTCCACGATCTCCGCGCTGCTCGACAACATCGACCACACTCTCGACAGCAACACCGCGACGGCACAGACCGGCGCCCTGCGCGAGACCACCCTGGTGCTCGGCATGCTGCTGGCGGGCCTGGCGCTCGCGCTGGCCGTGGCCCGCACCCTGGTGGTGCCGGTGCGCAGGCTGCGCCGCGACGCGCTCGAGGTCGCGCATGTGAAGCTGCCCGACGAGCTGGCCGTGGTCCGCAGCGGCGGCGCGACGCCGGAGATCATGCCGGTGGGTGTGCACTCCACCGACGAGATCGGTCAGCTGGCCCGTGCCGTCGACGAGATCCACGAGCAGGCGCTGAATCTGGCGGGCGATCAGGCCCGCCTGCGCCTGCAGATCGGCAACATGTTCGAGACGCTGTCGCGGCGCAGCCAGTCGCTGGTGGAGCAGCAGCTCGCGCTCATCGAGGAACTCGAGCACGACGAGGACAACCCCTCGCGCCTGCAGACGCTGTTCCGCCTCGACCACCTCGCCACCCGCATGCGCCGCAACGGCGACAACCTGCTGGTGCTCGCGGGCACCGTGCTGCGCCGCGGTCATCTGCCGCCGGTGCCGCTGTCGGACATGCTGTGGAGCGCGGTCTCGCAGGTGGAGGACTATCAGCGGGTCGAGATCGGCAATGTGCCCGACGGCGTCGTGGCCGGTGAGTCCGCGGTCGATATCGAGCACCTGCTCGCCGAGCTCATCGACAACGCCCTGCGCTACTCGCCGCCGAGTACATCGGTGGCGGTCATCGTCGGCCGGGCGGTCGACAGCGGCTATCTGATCGAGATCACCGACCGCGGCCTCGGCATGTCGGCCGAGGATCTGCAGACGACCAACGACCGGCTCGCCTCCGGTGGTGAGGTGACCATCGAAACCGCCCGTCGCATGGGTCTTTTCGTGGTCGGCAGGCTCGCCAAGCGGCACACCATCACGGTCAGCCTGCGCCGTACCAGCGGTGCGGCCCCGCAGCCCGGCATCACGGCCAGCGTGCATCTGCCCAGTGCGCTCGTCGCGCCGTCGCCGCCCATGTCGTCGGGTCCGGCCACCGGGCCGAATCCGATCGTCCCCGCCGGGATCGGCCCGTACGCGCTGACTCCGGCCGACATCACCGGCCCGAATCCGATCATGCCGACCGGACCGCGCCCCTTGGTTTCGCTCGACGCCGTGACCGATCTCGACCTGCCCGCCTCACCGCTTCCCGCGCTGCCGACGTTCGCGGATCCGAATCCGCTCGTCCCGGCCAACGGTGCGAGCACGCCCAAGAACCCACTCACCAGTGTCGGTCTCCCGCAACGTGTTCCGGCCGCGGTACCGGCGCCCCCGCCGGAACCGGCCATCGTCGAACCCGTCGAGGACGCGGCACCGGCGGGCATGTGGGCCGAGCACGATCACGACACCGACGATCTCCCGGTGACGACCGATCCGGCAGCGCCCGCTCCCGACTCGTCGCCGTTCGGCCTGCCGCAGCGCATCCCCGCGAACGCGCTGGCCGAGCTCGCCGCGTCGTCCGCACCGGCCGCGCCCCAGGAGCCGCAACCCGCGCCGCGTCCCCTCGACGTCGACCCGATGCCGACGACGAGCACCCGTTTACAGCCGGTCTCCGGCCCGGCGCCGACCCCGATCTACCAGCGGATGGTCTCGGAGTGGCTCGTCGAACCCGCCTCGGCCCCCACCGAATCCGGTAACGGCAACGGCGCGTCGTGGAGCGCCCCCGGCGACGCGGGCTGGTCGGCCGCCGCCGAGGCGGACCACCCACCTACGTCCTCGCGAACGAGCGGCGGGCTGCCGATCCGCAAGCCGGGCGCTCAGCTCGTCCCCGGTGGGCTCACCCCCGCGGAGGAAGCGGGCGCTCGCGACCCCGAGGAGATCCGCAACAACCTGACCAGACATCTCAGCGGCGTCCGCAGCGGCCGTGCCGAGATCCAGTACAACGACGGAGGCCTCGAATGAGCAACGCGCACCCCACAGACGAGAATCTGAACTGGTTGGTCGCCCGCTTCACCCGCGACGTACCCGGCGTCTCACACGCGGTGCTCGTCTCGGCCGACGGACTGCTCCAGGCGACCAGTCCGCATCTACCCGCCGACCGCGCCGAGCAATTGGCCGCGGTCACCGCCGGTCTGGCCAGCCTGTCGATGGGTGCCGCGCACCTGTTCGACGGCGGCAAGGTGATGCAGTCGATCGTGGAGATGCAGCGGGGCTATCTGCTGGTGATGAGCGTCGGAAACGGTTCGCACCTGGCCGTTCTCGCCAACAAGAGCCACGACATCGGCCGCATCGGCTACGAGATGGCGTTGCTCGTCGACCGGGTGGGCTCGGCGGTTACCGCCACCGCCCGCTCCGCCGGCTGAGGTGAGATGTCGAGCCCTTACGGATCCGATCACCGGCCGACTACCCGGGTCAGGCCCTATGCCCTGACCTCCGGCCGCACCGAGCCCGCGATCGCGCTGCCCTTGGAGGCGGTCGTCGAGACGGTATCTTATACAGCGCACAACGACTGGTCCGCAGGCGATTTGCGGATCGAAATCGTGCGTCTTGCCACACATCGGCTTTCTGTCGTCGAGATTGCCGCATACCTTGGTCGCCCACTGGGTATGGTCCGGGTGATGATCGGTGATCTCGTAGTGGGCGGGATTCTTCGAGTGCATTCGACGCTGACCGAACAGGCGAGCTACGACGAACGCCGATCACTGATGGAGAGGACTTTGCGTGGACTCCGTGGCCTCTGATGGCATGCGCCCGCCGGCACAAGAACAACGGGTCGCGTCGACCAAGATCGTCGTAGCGGGCGGATTCGGCGCCGGTAAAACGACTTTCGTCGGTGCGGTGTCGGAGATCGTGCCGCTGCGCACCGAGGCGATGGTGACCCATTTCTCCGACGGCATCGACGATCTCGCCGAGACGCCGGAAAAAGAAACCACCACCGTGGCCATGGACTTCGGGCGCATCGTGCTGCCCGGCAACCTGGTGCTCTACCTGTTCGGCACCCCGGGCCAGAAGCGCTTCTGGTTCATGTGGGACGACCTGATCCGGGGCGCCATCGGCGCGGTGGTGCTGATCGACACCCGCAGGCTGGAAGACAGTTTCGCCGCCGTCGACTTCTTCGAGGCGCGTGGACTGCCGTTCCTGATCGCGGTGAACCGCTTCCCCAACGCTCCCCGCTTCCCCATCGCCGAACTGCGCGAAGCGCTCTCGGTGCGCGAGGGCATCCCGATCGTCGACATCGACGCGCGCAATGCCGTCGAGGTCCGTCAGGCACTGGCGGCGGTGACCGAATACGCCATCGCCCAGCTCGAGCCGCAGCAGTTCGAAGGAGCGGGCAGGCGTGCCTGATCTGCTCGCCGCGACCGGTGCCGAGACATTCGCGCACGGCACCGGGATCGCGTGGCTCGCGTTGGACCTGTCGGCGCTCGGCGCGCTGGTGGCGTTCGCCTGCATCCGGCATGCGAAGTACTCGATCCGGTTCCGGCTGATCTGGCTGACGATGGCCGCGGTCTCGCTCGGCGGGGTCGGGCTGTGGCTGGCGAATTCCGTCGCGCTGCTGGCGATGCGGGTGAACGACAGCACGATGCGCTACAACGTCGCGCTCGGTGCGGCGGCACTGGCCATCGCGGTGGTCGGCGTCCTGGCCGGATTGCTGATCAGTGGCCGGACCCCCCAGGTGCCGCGGCTGATCATCGGTGGGCTGACGATGGGGTTGAGCATCGGACTGTCGACCTATCTGACCCTCGACGCGCTCGCCGTGCAGGGCACCGTCGACGAGTCACTCGGCCTCATCGGGGTGTCGGTGCTGGTGTCGATGGCGCTGTGCACCGCGACCCTGTGGGTATCGCAGGTGGTCCGGCGGGTGCCGATGCGGGTGCTGGTGTCGGTGCTGTTCGCGCTCGGCGTCGCGGCGGTGTATTACACGGCCATCGCCGCGCTGAGCTTCTCGATCGATCCGGGTATCCGGACACCGGCCGGGATGCCCCTGTTCGACCTGGTGTTCCCGATGTTCGTGATCGGTGCGCTCGGCCTGACCGTGCCGATCACCGCGGTGCTGGTGGCGCCGGATCGACGCGATGTCGCGGTCCCGGTGCGTCAGCCCGTTCCGGCCCGTTGAGCGCAACCAGCTAACGTCCGGTTTGTCGGAATATTTCCGGTCTTCCGCCCCGCTGATCCGAGCTCTCGCAACCTGCGGCGAACTGCCGCGAAAACCGCCTCTGAAGTGGCGATGAGCGGGTTCCCCATACTCGGGGAACCCGCCCTCCCGCACGAGAGTACATACCTGTGAGGGACTCCGCATCAGTGGTTCGGGAATTTTCTTGTGGCGAAAAACAAACCGAGAGTTGGTAATTCGACCGTCAGCAAATACTCCGCAAGCCCTTGCGCGCGTTCGTGCCAAGTGGCGTGCATCACACGGTTAACGGGGCGGTTGCCCCACACCCTTCCCTAGGGCCCTGAACAGGCAGAACAGCACCGCAGTAAGTCCCCTGGACAGATGGCAGGGCAGAACGAACCGCCGAGCCCCCGGAAGCCCACCACCTGGTGCGCCAACCGAGTTATGGTCGCTGATGGGCGCATCCGTCTCGCCCGGCACATCCAAGGTTCGTTCGAAGGAGTTCGCATGGCCGTCAACGTGGTGCTCGACAAAGTCCTCGACAAGGAATTCGAGAACAAGACGCTCGCCGAAATTCTCGCCGCGCCCCCGTCGGCGCTGGCCGGCCTCACCGAGGCGCACGACAAGCAACTGCTCGAGGCGCTGAAGATCAAGACCATCGCCGACCTGGGCAACAACAAGTTCTTCCAGCTCGCCGCGACCCTCGTAGCGCTGGCCGAACGAGAAGGATGACGCGGACCGCAAACCCAGGGCGGTAGAGACAGGCAACGGCCTGCCGGGCGGTTCCGGCAGGCCGTTGTCGTCGGCGTCAGAGCCGGGCGGGGTCGATCATGCCCTTGCGGACGGCGTTGACGATGCGGCGTGGCACTCGGTACTCGACACCGCCCACTGTCACCGGAACCAGCTGCGGGACTTCCGCTTTCCACTGCGCGCGTCTGCTTCGGGTGTTCGAGCGCGACATTCTGCGCTTGGGGACCGCCATGATTCAGCCTTCCTTGCCTGCGCGCGAGCGCTTTCCGTACTTGCGCTCGAACTTCTCGACCCGGCCCTGGGTGTCGAGGTTGCGGGCGGTGCCCGTCCAGAACGGGTGCGAATCCGAGGTCACGTCGACCAGCATGAGCGGGTAAGTGTTCCCGTCGGTCCATTCGATCGTGCGGTCGCTGTTCGCGGTCGACCTGGTCAGGAAC
>NZ_JBHWZY010000226.1:0-8812 GCF_042727815.1 Nocardia sp. NPDC060220 | reverse complement strand
TTCCATGGGCGCCACCATCGACTGGTTGCGCACCACCACCCCCGGGTTGCTGGTGCTGTGCGGTCTCGCGATCGCTGTCCTACTCATCGCCATCATCAAGGTCAAACTGGAGCCGTTCGTCGCGCTGCTGCTGACCGGACTCCTGCTGGCGCTGGCCGCCGGGCTGCCGATCTCCCAGATCGTCGGCACACCGCTGAAAGCCGGTGAGTCACTGCTGGAAACAGGCTTCGGTGGCATCCTCGGTCACATCGCGGTTATCATCGGTCTGGGAACCGTGCTCGGCGCGATCCTCGAAAGATCCGGTGGCGCCGATGTTCTCACCGACAAACTGCTGAAGATGTTCGGCGAGAAGGGCGCTCCGGTCGCGATGGGCCTGCTCGGGCTCATCTTCGGCATCCCGGTGTTCTTCGACATCGGCATCTTCGTGCTCGCGCCACTGGTCTATGTCGCGGCCAAGCGCGGCGGGCGCTCGCTGGTCCTCTACGCCATGCCGATGCTCGCCGGTCTGTCGATGACGCACGCCTTCCTGCCGCCGCACCCCGGCCCCGTCGCGCTCGGTGGGCTGCTCGGGGTGAGTCTGGGCTGGCTGATTCTCATGGGCTTCGTCTGTGGCATTCCGGGTTTCATCGCGGCGGGCATCGTGTGGGGCAGCTATATCGGTAAGCGCGTGCAGGTGTCGGTGCCCGAGGAGTTCGTTCCGTTGGAGCCCGAGCCCGAGCCCGAGCAGGCCGACGGTTCGGGTGGGACCGCGGTGCTCACGAAATCGCCGCCCTCGGTCGCGCTGATCGGCGGCATCATCGCGATCCCGCTGGTCTTGATCCTGGGCGCCACATTCGGCTACCAGCTGCTGGACAAGGATTCGACGCTGCTGCAGGTGCTCACCTTCTTCGGCACCCCGGCGGTCGCGCTGCTCATCACCGTGCTCGTCGCGTTCTATCTCCTCGGGATCCGGCGCGGCTCGACGGTGCAGGAACTGAGCACCATCACCGCCGAGTCGCTCAAACCGGTCGGCATGGTGTTGCTGGTGGTCGGCGCAGGCGCCTTCTTCGGCAAGGTCATCTCGGCCACCGGCATCGGCACGGCCCTGGCCGATACGATGTCGGCGGCGGGACTGCCGATCATCGTGCTCGCCTACCTGATCAGCTGCGGACTGCGCATCGCCCAGGGTTCGGCCACGGTCGCCATCGTCACCACCGGCGGCATCGTCGCGCCGCTGGTGGCCGAGCAGGGCTACTCGCAGATGTCGATCGCGCTGATCGCCATGGCGATCGCGGCGGGCTCGATCATCCTCAGCCACGTCAACGACGGCGGCTTCTGGATCATCGCGAAGTACTTCAACATGACGGTGAAGCAGACCCTGCAGACCTGGACGGTTCTCGAAACCATCCTGTCGGTGGTCAGTTTCGCGGTCGCGGCCCTGTTGTTCTCGATCGTCTGACACCTACCGCGAAGCCGGGCTGTCCCCACGGGGCAGCCCGGCTTCGTGTTGGGCCGAGCACGGATCCGCGACCGGCCCGGACGAAGTCGAGACCTGCCGGGCGCGCAGCCGCTGGTGCCCACGATGCACCGACTCGGCAAGAATGGGCGTCGTCTGCGACTCGCCGAACAGCGCCGAGCGCGCCTGCGAGCGGACGCCGTTCGTGTCGTACTCGAAACGAGGGAGTGTGCGATGTCCACAGCAATCGTCGTCGGTGGCGGAATCGGCGGAACGGCCGCGGCGCTCGCGCTCGTTCGGAAGGGGTGGTCGGTTCAGGTACTGGAACGGGCGCCGGAGATCGCCGACGTGGGATCCGGGATTTCCCTGTGGTCCAATGCCTTACGGGCGCTGGATGCCCTCGGTGTGGGTGACACGGTCCGTGCGCAGGGTCTGGCGGAGGTGTCGGCCGGAATCAGGGACGACCGTGGGCGATGGCTCGCACGCACCGATGTGGCGACCCTGCGCGAGCGATTCGGTGCTCCGGTCGTGATCCACCGCGCCCGGCTGCTGGACATTCTGCGCGCGGCGCTTCCGGAAGGGATGGTGCGCACCGGGATCTCGGTGCGCGAGGCGACGACCGACGGCGCGGTCGTGCACTCCTCGGGCACCTCCTCCGCCGACCTGGTCGTGGGTGCCGACGGCATTCGCAGCGTCGTCCGGCGTGCGGTGTGCGGCGAAGTCGCGCCACGCTACGCCGGCTACACCGCCTGGCGCGCGTTGGTCGACATCGACGAGCCGCTCACCGAATTCGGTGAAACCTGGGGTCGCGGCGCACGGTTCGGCATGGCCCCGCTCGCGGACGGTCGCGTCTACTGCTTCGCCGTCTACGACGCCCCCGAGAACGCCCCCGGCAGCCTCGCCGAAGTGCGCGACCGCTTCGACAACTGGCACCACCCGATCCCGGCCCTCCTCGCCGCCGCGGACCAGAACACGGTGCTGCACAACGACATCTATGACCTACCGGCGCTACCGACCTTCACCGCCGGCCGCATCGCCCTCCTCGGCGACGCCGCCCACGCGATGACGCCGAACCTCGGCCAGGGCGGCTGCCAGGCCCTGGAAGACGCGGTGGTCCTGGCCCGCTCGGCGAGCGAGCCGGACGGCCTCGCCCGCTACGACCGAGAGCGCCGCCCCCGAACCCAGATGATCACCGCCCGCTCCGCCCGGATCGGCACCATCGCCCAGCTGTCCGCGCGCCCCCTGGTCACCCTCCGCAACACGGCCCTACGCCTGACCCCCACCTCGACCCAGTTGCGTTCCATGGCAGAGATTCTCGACTGGAAGTCGTGAGGTCACATCTGCCTCGACCGCAGTGCTCGCGAGTCCTCGTGCCACGCGCACGCCGCCCGATGGTCGTGACTGGGAATGATGCGAACCGCGCTGCGGATCGCGTGCAGCCGGTGGACAGTACGCCAGGTCTCGGTGCGGTCGTTGTCGGCCAGCATGCCGGGATAGCCGGACTTCTGCCGTAGCTCCTCGGTCTGGAGGTTGTGCCAGATCGCGTCCCCCGCGAGCAGGACCGGACCGTGTTCGGTGCGTAAGAGCACACCGATGCTGCCCGGGGTGTGGCCGGACAGGTCGACGAGTAGCACCGCGCCGTCTCCGAAGAGATCGTGGCTGCGGGCGAAGGTGAGAACGGGTGGACCGTCCAGATCGTAGACATCGAGAGGTCGTTCGCGAACGGCTCGCCGCACGCCGCCGACCGGCGCCACCGGACCCTCCATCGCCCACGCGTGCTCCGGTCGGTGCAGGCGCAGTGCCAGCCCGGGGAGATCGAGCAGGCCGGCGATATGGTCCCAGTGCAGATGTGTCGGCAGCGCGAAGTCGAGGGCGTTCGCCTCGATTCCACTGCGATGCAGTGACTCGCGGATGTCGAGTACGTCCTTCGGAGGCGTCACCGCGAGCCGCAATATCCGGGGGAGTTCCACCACCGCTCGGTCGTGGACGTCGACGCAGATGCCCGGGTCCACGAGAAAGGTCGCCTTCGGATGCCGGACCACGAAAGCCGTCATCGCGGAATCGATCCGTCGCGGGGCGAACAGTCCTTCGACGATCGCTGCCGTCGGCACACTCTTGGCATTCTGCGCCAGAACTGCCAGCTCGACCGTCGTTGTGCCGCGTGGTAGGTCGTGATCGGGCAACGAGGCCAGGAACCGGCGGTCGGGTTGTCGTGGCCGCAGAGCGCCCGTCACCGCCGATCCCACGGATCGGCAACAGCGCCACAAGTCCGGTGTCGCGATCGAGTCGATCAATGGAGTCCGATTGTCGTTGTGTCCCATGCGAAGTAGGCTAAAACTTCAGGTCGACCTGAAGTAAAGGGGTGAATATGCCGCATGCCGACGAGCTGCGCCGCATCGGTGACGCCGCCGCCGAATTGGGCGTCGCCGCTCATGTCCTGCGCCACTGGGAGGACGCCGGTGTCCTGGTTCCGCCCCGCGCGCCCGGCGGGCAACGGATCTACAACGGCGCACTGATCGTTCAGGCCCGCCTCGTCCAGCTCTGTCAACGAGCGGGGCTGTCCCTGGCGCAGATCAAAGATCTTTTCGACACGAGGTCGAGGGCCCGGCGGGTAGCGCTCTTCGCCGACAAGCAAGCCGAACTGCGAGCGCACGTCGACGACCTCACCCGAACCATCGACTTCCTCGGTCACGTGCTGCGCTGTACTCACCCGATCGTCGACGAGTGCCCTGACTGCGTCGAGTTCAGCCGGCCGGGCACCTCGAAGTCGGCGTAGGTTTAGCGGTGCTCGGGCGCCTGGATCGCCGTCGAGCGCTGGTAGCGGGCGAGCATAGCTGCGGCGGTGGCGGTCATGGTCGCGCGGAGCTCGGGTGGGGTGAGGACTTCGATGTGTTCACCGAGGGGGAGCAGGGCGTGGGCCAGGACTTCGTAGGACTCGGCGGGGATGGTGATGTCGGCCCAGCCGTCCGCATCGGGGGTGCCCGTCGAGGCGAGGGCTTCGCGGACGGCGGCGGGGTCGTTCATGAGGCGCAGCAGGCTCAGGTGGTCGATGGAGATCCGGCAGTGTGCGCTCACGCGCAGCATGGATCGGGCGAACTCCTCGGCGGCGGACTGCCAGTGCTCGGCTAGATCGAAAGGCTTTGGGCGGATGAATGATTCGCCAATGTGGACTGCGGTGGCGATGCGGCTCGCCCGGTACGAGCGGATGTCGGTGTGTTCGCGGGCGATCAGATACCAGGTGCCTGCCTTCATGACCAGGCCGAGTGGGTCGAGGGTCCGTTCCACCGTGCGATCGCGGCGGCGGTAGGTGATCGCGAGGCGGCGGTCGTGCCAGAGGGCGTCGGCCACCGTGGCCAGGGTGGGGGTGTCGTCGGGGCGCTGGAACCAGCCGGGCATGTCGATGTGGACGCGTTCGGCGATGCGGGTCGCCCGGCCGCGGAGTTCCGGTGGCAGGGCGGCGAGCATTTTCAGCTGGGCGGTGGCCAGCACGGTCCCCAGGCCGAGGTCGGCGGCGGCGCCGGGGAGGCCGGCGAGCAGGACGGCGTCGGCTTCGTCGGAGGTGAGGCCGGTGAGCCGGGTGCGGTAGCCGTCGATCAGCCGGACACCGCCGCCGCGCCCCGGTTCGCTGTACACCGGAACGCCTGCCGCCGAAAGTGCTTCCACGTCCCGATACACCGTGCGCACCGACACCTCGAGCTCGCGTGCCAACTCGCTCGCGGTCGCGCCGCCGCCCGCTTGTAACAGCAGCAGCAACTGCACCAACCTGCTCGCTCGCATATTCGGAGACTAGCCGTGAAACCTGACACAAGATGTCAAGGTTGGGTCGTACCGTACGAGATATGACCACGTGGAGCCAGTTCACCGAAGAAGCACCGAGCATCGCGGCCTTGTTCCAGCGCAGGCACCAGGCCACCGGCAAACTGTGCATGCTCGGCACCCTGCGCGCCGACGGATCGCCACGCATCAGCCCGATCGAGCCGATGGTCTTCGAGGACATGCTGGTCCTGGCCGGCATGCCCAATACCCGAAAATTCGACGATCTCGCGCGTGACCCACGCTTCTGCCTGCACACCGCCACCGTCGACACCATGGTCTCCGACGGCGACGCGAAACTCTTCGGCACCGTCACGGACCTGAAGGACGAAACCGTCCACGCCCGCTTCGCCCAAAAGCTCTTCGACGACAGCGGTTTCGACATCCGCGGCGAGAAATTCGACCACTTCTACGTCGCCGACCTCACCGGAGCCTCCACCGTCGAAACCAACGACGACCACCTCGACATCACCGTCTGGAAACCGGGCGCGGGCGAAACCGTCGTCCGCAAGCACTGAGTCATCCCTGCGCGCGCGGTGGTGTGACCGATCGCCCGCGCGCGGTTTCGGGGATCGGGCATGCCGCTGTGCCACGATGACCTGCATGGATCTGCTCGCTTCCGAGGGTGTCGGCGATCCCTCGCCGATCGTCTCGCTGTTCTGGATCGCGCTCATCGCGGTGGTCGCACCGCTGCTGTCGCGGCTGGTGCGCGGGTATCTGCCGGATGTGGTGATCCTGCTGGTGGCCGGGGCGGTGGTCGGACCGCACGTGCTCGGGTGGGCGAGCAGCGCGGGCGGGGTCGACCTGGTCAGCGAGTTGGGCCTGGGGATGCTGTTCCTGCTGGCGGGCTACGAGCTCGATCCGCGGTTGCTGCGCGGCCGCTCCGGGCGGACGGCGTGGGTGGTGTGGATCGTGTGTCTGCTGTTCGCGTTCGTGATCGTCATGGTGGCGACGGACACCTCCAACGGCACCCGCGTCGCGGTCGCGATCGCGTTGACCTCCACCGCGCTCGGCACCCTGCTGCCGATTCTGAAGCAGGCGGGAATCCTCGACTCGCGGCTGGGCCGGGCGGTGATGACGCACGGCGCGGTGGGCGAGCTGGGGCCCATCGTGGCGATGTCGGTGCTGCTCACCAGTCGCGATGCGGGCAGCGCGGTGGTGGTCGTCGTGATGTTCGTGGTGGCGGCCGTGGTGGTCGGATTCGTGCCGGTGCGGATGTTCGATCGCATGCCGGATCTGGGCGCCGGGCTGGCCAAGCTGGGCGGTGGCACCTCGCAGCTGCCCGTGCGCGGGGTGGTGCTGCTGCTGTTGGTGCTGATGGTGGTCGCCGAGGTCTTCGATCTGGACGTGGTGCTCGGCGCGTTCGCCGCGGGCATGATTCTGCGGCGGCTCATCGCGGCGGGGCATCCGGATGTGGACTCCTCGCTCGAGGCCATCGGGTACGGGTTGCTGATCCCGGTGTTCTTCGTGGTGTCGGGCATGGGCATCGATGTGGCGGCGGTCGGCCGGAATCCGGCACTGTGGTTGTGGTTCGTGGTCACCATCGCGATCGCCCGCGGGTTGCCCGTCTGGCTGAGTGAGCGGTTCGTGCCGCGCGCGGACACCCTGCCAACCGCACGGGAACGCGTCGAATTGGCGCTCTTTGCCGCGACAGGCCTGCCGATCATCGTCGCGGTGACCCAGGTGGCCACCCAAACGGGCTTGCTGACCGCCGAGGTCGCCTCGATCCTGGTCGCGGCGGGCGCGACGACCGTTCTGGTGTTTCCGCTGGTCGCACGCCTGATCGGGGCGTCGGAGGCGAAGTCGGTCACACCCGCTCATGAATGAGCTTGCATAGTCGTGCATAATCATCACATGGTTGATTCGTCGGGAGGACCCGTGTTGCGGGTGGCGGTTGCCGGTGCGAGTGGATACGCCGGTGGCGAAGTGTTGCGTCTACTGCTCGGTCATCCCGAATACCGAGCGGGGCGCCTCGCGATCGGGGCGCTGACCGCCGGTTCCAACGCGGGTACCGCACTGGGCGCGCTGCAGCCGCATCTGCTGCCCCTGGCGGACCGGATTCTCGAGGAGACCACTCCCGAGGTCCTGGCCGGTCACGACATCGTGTTCCTCGGCCTCCCACACGGTCAGTCCGGCGCCATCGCGGCGGCCCTGCCCGACGAGACCGTCATCATCGACTGCGGCGCCGACTACCGGCTCACCGACGCCGCCGCCTGGGAGCGGTACTACGGCAGCCCCCACGCGGGCAGCTGGCCCTACGGCCTGCCGGAACTGCCCGGCGGCCGGGCGAAGCTCACCGGTGCCCGGCGGATCGCCGTGCCCGGCTGCTACCCGACCGTGTCGAGTGTGGCGCTGGCCCCGGCGATCGCCGCCGGGATCATCGAGCCCGCAGTGAATGTCGTTGCGGTGAGCGGTACTTCGGGTGCCGGTCGCAAACTCGATGTCGGCCTGCTCGGGTCCGAAGTGATGGGCAGTGTCCGGGCCTACGGCATCGCGGGCGCGCACCGGCACACCCCCGAGATCGCGCAGAACCTGAAAGCCGCAGGCGGCGTGGATGTCTCGGTGTCGTTCACGCCGGTGCTCGCCCCGATGCCGCGCGGCATCCTGGCCACCTGCACCGCACCGACGAAGGTCGATGCCGCGCAGGCGCGTGCCGTCTACGAAAAAGCTTATGCCGAAGAACCTTTCGTGCACCTGCTGCCCGAAGGCGTACTGCCGCAAACCGGTTCGGTGCTCGGATCCAACGCCATCACCCTGCAGGTCACCGTCGACGCCGACGCCGGTCTGCTCGTGGTGATCGGCGCGATCGACAACTTGACCAAGGGCACCGCGGGCGCCGCGGTGCAATCGATGAATCTGGCCGTCGGATTCGACGAGACCGCAGGACTTTCCACCGTAGGAGTGGCACCGTGACGACCCCTGATCCGCAGACCCCGGACCACGGCAAACTGATCCACACCCAGGGCGTCACCGCGCCACTGGGATTCCGCGCGGCGGGCATGGCGGCCGGTATCAAGGCCAGCGGCAAGCCCGACCTCGCGCTGGTGCTCAACGAGGGCCCTGAATACGCGGCGGCCGGCGTCTTCACCAGCAATCAGGTCAAGGCCGCGCCGGTGCTGTGGTCGCAGCAGGTGCTGAAGACCGGTCGTCTGCGCGCGGTGATCCTGAACTCCGGTGGCGCGAACGCCTGCACCGGCCACGGCGGTTTCCAGGACACCCACAAGACCGCCGAGGAACTCGCCGCGGCACTGAGCAATTGGGGCACCGAGACCGGTGCGGGCGAGATCGCGGTCTGCTCCACCGGTCTCATCGGTGACCGCCTGCCGATGGACAAGCTCGTCCCGGCGATCACCGAGATCGTGCACGAGATGGGCGGCGGCATGTCGGGTGGCTCCGACGCCGCCCACGCCATCATGACCACCGACACCGTGCCGAAGGAGTCGGCATTCCACAGCGAGGACAAGTGGAATGTGGGCGGCATGGCCAAGGGCGCGGGCATGCTCGCGCCGTCGCTGGCCACCATGCTCGTCGTGCTCACGACCGACGCCGTGGCAACACCGGAGC
>NZ_JBHWZY010000225.1:0-8842 GCF_042727815.1 Nocardia sp. NPDC060220 | reverse complement strand
AGCTTCATCCGCGCTGTTTCCTGTGACCGATGAGGGGTGGGTGAACACATGCGGTTGCTACCGCATCGGCGACCCGGCCGCGGACCGGCCACTTCGTGGCCGTCCCTCCCTAGGGGTCGGGAGTGCGGTTGCTGGGTTGGGTGGGTTGTTGAAGAGGGGGGACAGGCTGGGTTTGCGGTGTGGTTGGTGGGGAGGGGGACTGGCTGGGTGTGTGCGGTGTGGTTGTTGACGAGGGGGACTGGCTGGTGTCCGCGCGGTGGTTTTTGACGAGGGGACTGGCTGGGGTGCGCGCGGTGGTTGTTCAAGACGGGGACGGGGTTGGGTGGACCGTGTGGTTGGGAGTGCGGTCGGGGCAAGGCTTGGTTGATCAGGTGGTGATGGCGGCGTGTCTGGTGAAGGCGTCTTCGGCGGCGGGGGTGGCGGCTTCGCGGTCGGTGGGGACCAGGCCGATGCGGGTGCGGCGGTCCAGGAGGTCGTCGACGGTGAGGGCGGCCTCGTGGGTGATGGCGAAGTCGAATTCGGCGGCGGTGACGTCGATTCCGGGGGCGACCGGTTCGGCGAGGGTGGGATCGGCCAGCCAGGCGGACACGATCTGGCTCGCCTCGCTGCCGTAGCGCTCGATGAGGACCGGTGGGGCATCGATCCGGTCGCGGGCGGCACCGGCGACCGCGCCGACCAGGGGGATCCGGGTGGTGCGGCAAGGGCCTGCCGTGAGCGCGGCCTGGGCGACCGCGGCGTCGACGGCGTCCTGGGCCATCTGGCGGTAGGTGGTGAGCTTGCCGCCGACGACGGTGATCAGGCCGTCGGGAGCGGTGAGGACCGCGTGTTCGCGGGAGATGTCGGCGGTGCTGTCGTCGGCGGTCTTCAGCAGCGGGCGCAGGCCGGCGAACCGGCCGCGGATATCGGCGCGGGTCAACGGTTCGCGCAGCGCGGTGTTGATGGTGTCGAGCAGGAAGTCGATCTCGGCCTCGGTGGGCTGTGGCTCGTCGGGGATCGGGCCCGGCGCGTCCTCGTCGGTGAGACCGAGGTAGACGCGGCCGTGCGCGGCGGGCAGCGCGAAGACGAACCGGCTGATGCTGCCGGGTACCGGCACCGTCAACGCGGCGCTGAGGCCACCGAACGCCGCGGCGTCGAAGACGAGGTGGGTGCCGCGGCTGGGCCGCAGTTCGATGCTGTGGTCGACCTCGCCCGCCCAGACTCCGGTCGCGTTCACGACCGCGCGCGCCCGAACCGTCAAGGTCTCGCCGGTCAGGCTGTCGCGCAGCTGGACCGAATCACCCTTCGCGGCAACCGCCTCCATGCGCGTGAGCACCGTCGCGCCGTGCGCGGCCGCCGTGCGAGCCAGCGCGACGACCAGGCGGGCGTCGTCGACGAGTTGACCGTCCCAGGCCTGCAATCCACCGCGCAGCCCGTCGCGCCGCACGGTCGGTGCCAGGCGCAGGGCCTCGGCGGCGGCCACCCGGCGCGAGCGCGGCAACGTGTCGACCGAGGTGTGCGCGGCGATCCGGAGCGCGTCACCGGCGGCGAAGCCCGCGCGGATGAGTGAGCTCTGGCCCAGCTTGATGCCGGGCAGCAAGGGAACGAGTTGGGGGAGTGGGCGCACCAGATGTGGTGCGGTGGTGCGCAACAGGATGCCGCGTTCGACCGCGCTCTCGTGCGCGATCCCGACCCGTCCGCTCGCCAGATATCGCAGCCCACCGTGCACCAGCTTCGAACTCCAGCGGCTGGTGCCGAAGGCGAAGTCGTTGCGCTCCACCAGGATTGTGCGCAGTCCGCGCGCGGCGGCGTCGAGGGCGACGCCGGTTCCGGTCACACCGGCGCCGATCACCACCACGTCGACCTCGGGGTTCTCGCCCAGTGCGGTGAGGTCGGTGGTGCGGCGCGCGGCGTTCAGGGTGGCACCGGAAATGGGGAAGTCAGCAGGCATCAGGAGTCCTTCTCGGGTGGCGGGAGCAGATAACCCTCGATAGCCCTGGACAATTCGGCGTCGAACTCCGCACCGGCCAGCAGCGACTCCACCGTGCCCGCCGACTGCACCGCCGACTGGGTGATGAGCAGCAGCATGGTGGCCATGTGCTCGGCATCACCCGACCGGATCGACCCGTCTCGGTGCCCGAGCTCGATCACGGTCGCGAACAGCCCGATCAGCGTGCGCTGATTGCGGCCGAGCCGGCCGAACACATAGGTGAGCATCAGGTCGGTGTCGGTGCGGAAGATCTTGGCGAACACCGCGTTCGACCGAATCGCCGCCGAGCCCGTCACGATGCCGTGGACCAGCCGATCCCGGCCGAGGCCGGTGTCGGGCATGGTTTCGGCGACGATCGTGCGCAGTTCACGCACCAGCAGTTCGGCGATCAGCGATCCGGTGTCGGGCCAGCGGCGGTAAACCGTCGGCCTGCTTACCCCGGCCCGCCGCGCCACCTCGGTGAGCGTGGTTCGGCGAACCCCGAAGTCGACGACGCAGGCCCGCGTGGCATCGAGAATCGCCACGTCGGTGGGCGAAAGCTGGTCAGCGTGGGTCGCGAGATCGATCATCGTGCTTCACCGCCGGTGGGTTCGGTGGCGCCGGGACAGCTGCGCCGTGGTCGGGCTGGAACCGCCCAAGGGTATCGAGCGGACCAGCGGGGTTTCCGTCGCGAAGGGTCGGTAGTGACATCCGACAGCGGTACGGATGTCGACTCTGGGACATATCGTTGGTTACTGCTTGACACTATATGTCATTATGTAACGCATGGTCGAGACGCAACACGAACAAACCGGGTCCGCCACCGTGGCACCGAGCATGGTGTGGGACGCCTGGGGCGTAGCCGCCGGTCACCAGCCGCTGTCGGCGCAGATCCGTGGCCTGCTCGCGCAGGTGTTCGGGATCTCGGGTGAGCCGGTCGTACGCCGCGACGAGAACGATGTGCCGCTGATCCCCACCACGCTCACGGCCGCCGATCGGGCAGGCCTGGCGGCGATCGTCGGTGACGAACATCTCACTACCGCCGATCTCGACCGGCTGCGGCACGCGGGCGGCAAGAGCACCCCAGACCTGCTGCGCCGACGCGCGAACACCCCGCAGGACGCCCCCGACGCCGTCGTCTTCCCCGCCGATCACCCGCAGGTCCTGGCGCTGCTGGAGTACTGCGCCGAACACGGCGTCGCCGTCGTACCGTTCGGTGGCGGAACCAGCGTGGTCGGTGGCGTCGATCCCGTGCGTGGGCAGTTCGGCACCGTGATCGCACTCGATCTGCGCAGGCTCGACACGCTCACCGCGGTAGATCCGGCCAGCGGCACTGCCACCCTCGGCGCCGGACTCACCGGCCCGCAGGCCGAGGAGTTGCTCGGTGCGCACGGACTCTCGCTCGGGCACTTTCCGCAAAGTTTCGAATTCGCCAGCATCGGCGGGTTCGCCGCGACCAGGTCGTCGGGTCAGGCGTCGGCGGGCTACGGCCGGTTCGACGACATGGTCGAACGCCTGGTGATCGCCACCCCGCAGGGCACCCTCGACCTCGGGCGCGCGCCCGCGTCGGCAGCCGGTCCAGACCTGCGCGAGTTGTTCGTCGGATCCGAAGGCGCGCTCGGCATCATCACCTCGGTCACCCTGCGGGTGCATCCCGTGCCGGAAACCGTGGGCTACCAAGCCTGGTCGTTCCCGGACTTCGCCACCGGCGCCGCGGCACTGCGCAGTGTGGTGCAGGCCGGCGCCGCGCCGACGGTGATGCGGCTGTCCGACGAGGCCGAAACGGGTCTGAACCTGGCGCGCTCCGCCGACGTCGGCGGCAATCCGGTATCGGGCTGTCTCGCCATCACCACCTTCGAAGGCAGCCGGGCCCATGTCGCGGCCCGATCCGCCGAGGCGAGCGAACTGCTCGCTGCCGCGGGCGGCACCGCACTCGGCGAGGCGCCTGCCCAGCAGTGGGAGCACGGTCGGTTCGCCGCGCCGTACATGCGTGACGCGCTGCTCGATGTCGGCGTGCTGTGCGAGACGCTCGAAACCGCTACCAGCTGGGCCAATCTGGCGAATCTCAAAGTGAAGGTCACCGGCGCGCTGATGGACGCGCTCGGTGCGCAGGGCACGCCCGCACTGGTCATGTGCCACATCTCGCACACCTATCCAACCGGGGCATCGCTGTATTTCACCGTCGTCGCCAAGCAGCTCGATGATCCGATCGCGCAGTGGCGCATCGCCAAATCCGCCGCGAGCGACGCGATGGTCGCCGCGGGCGGCACCATCACCCACCACCACGCCGTGGGCGCCGACCACCGGCCGTGGATGGGCGCTGAAATCGGTGACCTGGGGGTTCGGGTGTTGCGTGCGGTGAAGCGCGAACTCGACCCCACCGGAGTGCTCAACCCTGGGAAGCTGGTGCCGTGAGCGAACATTCGATGCGGCGCGTTGTCGTCGTCACGAACCCGCGTTCCGGGTCGGGCCGGGGCGACGACGTCGCCGAGGCAGTGCTGGCCGAACTGCTGGCGCGCGGTGTCGAGGTGGTCGAGGTGCGAGCCCCGAGCGCGGACGAGTCGGTGACACAGGTCAGGACGCTCGTGGCCGGCGAGGACCGGCCGGATGCGGTGATCTGCGTCGGCGGTGACGGGCTGATGAACGTGCTGCTGGCCGCTGTCGCGCACAGCGGGGTGCCGCTCGGGCTGGTGCCCGCGGGCACCGGCAACGACCTGGCGCGCGAATTCGGGATACCGACCGGTGACCCCCGGGCTGCCGTCGAGATCGTGCTGGGCGGTCGAGCCCGGACCATCGATCTGGGGCGGATCGAATCGGCGGACGCCGCACCCACCTGGTTCGCGACCGTGGTCGGCACCGGCTTCGACGCGCGAGTCACGCTGCGCGCCAACAAGATGCGCTATCCCCGCGGCCCGCTGCGCTACACCGCTGCCGCGGTCGTCGAGCTGATGCGTGGCTACACACTGCCGTTCCGGATCGAGCTGTCCGGCCTCGCGCCCGGTGCGCTGGACAATCCGCCCGACTCCCACGTGGTGATCCTGACCGACGCGGTGATGGCGCCGATCGGCAACACCCGCACCTACGGCGGCGGCATGCTGGTGTGTCCGGAAGCGCTCGCCGACGACGGGTACCTCGACATCACGGTGGTCGGCGCGGTGTCACGGCTGGAGATGGCGCGGCTGCTGCCCGCGTTGTCGGCGGGCAAACGGATCGACCATCCGGCGACCAAGCGTTATCGGGCGCGGCGGATCACGGTCGGTGCCGAGGGCGGATACGCCACGGCCGATGGTGAGCCTGCGGGGATGTTGCCGGTGACGGTGCAGGCGATGCCGGGCGCGTTGAGCGTGCTGGTGCCCTGATCAAGCCGGGTCGAAGGCGATCCGGGACACCGCGTGCAGTGTCGGGCGGTCGATGATCACCACCGAGGTCGAGGACAGCGGTTGCGGGTCCGGTGCGAGGGCGGTGCCGCGGGCTCCCAGGGAGTCCATCATCGTTTCCCAGCGGCGGCAGTGTCCCGTGAAGGCCAGGCTGTTGACGCTTCTGCCTCGGCTGATCTGACCCGATCTGGCCTGCTCGGCGGGCACATCGATGAGCACCATGTGCAGTTCGCGGCGGCCCTGCTCGGTCCAGCGGGCGATCAGGCGACGGCTCCAGCGGAAGGTGGCGCAGTCGTGGATGGCGACCGGTCCGTCGCTGTCGCGGACCGCGTCGCGGATCGCGCGGTAGTGCGCGAGGTGGACCAGCGGGCGCCACAGGGAATACGGCGCCCAGCCCAACCGGTGACGCAGGCGATTGCGGGTGTGATTCGAGTCGAGGACGAGGGCGCCGGACGCGGTCCGCACCGGTTGCTCGGCATCGGGTCCCGAGCCGAAGAAGCGGTGTAGTGCGGTGGACTTTCCCGCGCCGGGGACACCGGCGAAGACCAGAACGGTGGTGCTCGGGTAGCGCAGTTCTTGGACCTCGCTCGCGCGCAGGTCCAGCAGGGCGATCGGGGTGATGATCCTCGGTGCCGACGCGGGAACGGGAGACGAGGAATCGAGCGGGGGCGTCACCCTCTCCAGGGTCCGGTAAAACGGACAAAACGGCAATCGGGGGTTGCCCGGATATTTCGGCTGGAGGGTTGGGAGACAACGGTTTCCGCGTGTCGTCGTGGCGCGTCACAGACCATGCTGACCAGCACCGGGTAGAAGCTGAGAATTCCATATGGATTCTGCTGAGTGGGGTCGATCGCCGGTAGTATCAGAGCTGTAGACGGAGTCTTCGGTGTCCCTCATCCACCGAAGATTCCGTCTTTTTTTGTGCTCGGGTAGGCGGGGAAAAAGCTGGTTGCCGCTCCCCTTAGGATTGGGACGTGACCAGCGCAGCCCCTGACAACTCGCGTAATCGTGCCGATGCCCTGCCCAAGAGCTGGAACCCCGGCGAGGTAGAGGCCGACCTGTACGAGGGCTGGGTCAACGCCGGGTACTTCGCCGCCGACGCCTCCTCGAGCAAGCCGCCGTACTCGATCGTGCTGCCGCCGCCCAACGTCACCGGCACCTTGCACATGGGCCACGCGCTCGACCACACGATCATGGACCTGCTCACCCGCCGCAAGCGGATGCAGGGCTACGAGGTGCTGTGGCTGCCGGGCATGGACCATGCGGGTATCGCCACGCAGACGGTGGTGGAGAAGCAGCTCGCCGTCGACGGGAAGTCCAAAGAGGACTTCGGACGTGAGCTGTTCATCGACAAGGTGTGGGACTGGAAGCAGGAGTCCGGCGGGCAGATCCAGGGCCAGATGCGTCGCCTCGGCGACGGCGTCGACTGGAGCCGCGACCGCTTCACCATGGACGACGGCCTCTCGCGTGCCGTGCAGACGATCTTCAAGCGGCTCTACGACTCGGGGCTGATCTACCGCGCCGAGCGCCTGGTGAACTGGTCGCCGGTGCTGCAGACCGGCATCTCCGACCTCGAGGTCGACCACAAGGAGGTCGACGGCGAGCTCGTGAGCATGCGGTTCGGCTCGCTGAACGACGACGAACCGCACGTGATCGTGGCCACCACCCGCGTGGAGACGATGCTCGGTGACACCGCCGTCGCGGTGCACCCGGACGACGAGCGGTACAAGGCGCTGATCGGCACCACGCTGTACCACCCGATCACCGGCCGTCAGATCCCGATCGTCGCCGACGACTACGTCGACCCCGAATTCGGTTCCGGCGCAGTGAAGATCACCCCGGCGCACGACCCCAACGACTTCGAGCTCGGCCTGCGCCACGGCCTGCCGATGCCGACGATCATGGACAAGACCGGCCGGATCGCCGACAGCGGCACTGAATTCGACGGCATGGACCGCTTCGAGGCCCGCGTGAAGATCCGCGAGCGGCTCGAGGCCGAAGGCCGCATCGTCGGCCGCAAGTTCCCCTACAAGCACCAGGTCGGTCACTCGGAGCGCTCCGGCGAGCCGATCGAGCCGCGCCTGTCGATGCAGTGGTGGGTCAAGGTCGACACCCTGGCCAAGGCCGCGGGCGACGCCGTGCGTGAAGGCGACGTGAAGATCCACCCGGCCAGCCAGGAACCGCGCTGGTTCGACTGGGTCGACAACATGCACGACTGGTGCATCTCGCGTCAGCTGTGGTGGGGCCACCGCATCCCGATCTGGTACGGCCCCGAAGGCGAGATCGTGTGCCTCGGCCCCGGCGAGGAAGCGCCCGAGGGCTGGGTGCAGGACCCGGACGTGCTCGACACCTGGTTCTCCTCGGGTCTGTGGCCGTTCTCCACGATGGGGTGGCCCGACTCGACCCCCGAGCTGTCGAAGTTCTATCCGACCAGCGTCCTCGTCACCGGGTACGACATCCTGTTCTTCTGGGTGGCCCGGATGATGATGTTCGGCATGTACGTGAGCGACGATCCGGTGCTCACCGCCGGTAAGGGCGGCCGGAAGCAGGTCCCGTTCGAAGACGTGTTCCTGCACGGCCTCATCCGCGACCAGCACGGCAAGAAGATGTCGAAGTCGCGCGGCAACGGCATCGATCCGCTCGACTGGATCAACTCCTACGGCGCCGACGCGCTGCGCTTCACCCTGGCCCGCGGCGCCCAGCCCGGCGGCGATCTGTCCGTCGGCGATGCGCACGCACTGGCTTCGCGCAGCTTCGTCACCAAGCTGTTCAACGCCACCAAGTTCGCCCTGATGAACGGTGCGCGCACCGGTGAGCTGCTCCCGCGCGAGACCCTCACCGACGCCGACCGCTGGATCGTCGACCGGCTCGACGCGGTCCGCGCCGAGGTCGACACCGCCTTCGACGCCTACGAATTCGGCAAGGCCTGTGAGGCGCTCTACCACTTCGCGTGGGACGAGCTGTGCGACTGGTACCTGGAGCTGTCCAAGGTGCAGTTCGCCGAATCCGACGCGCGCGCCGAGAGCACCGCGGTCGTGCTCGGCAGTGTGCTCGACGCGGTGCTGCGCCTGCTGCACCCGGTGATCCCGTTCGTCACCGAGACCCTGTGGCAGGCGCTCACCGGCGGTGAATCGGTGGTGATCGCCGCGTGGCCGCAGGCCAGTGGCGTGGCGACCGACGAACTCGCCGCGCAGCGAGTGGCCGATACGCAGCGGTTGATCACCGAGATCCGCCGGTTCCGCGGCGATCAGGGCCTGGCCGACAAGCAGAAGGTGAAGGCCACTCTCGTCGGGATCGAGGAGGTCGGGCTCGGCGGGTTCGCCGACTCGGTGGCCAATCTGGCCCGGCTCACCGAACCGGGCGAGGACTTCGCCACCACCGCCGAGGTGGAGGTGCGGCTGTCCGGCGGCACCGTCACCGTGCAGCTCGACACCTCCGGCGCGATCGACCTCGACGCCGAGCGTCGCCGGCTGGAGAAGGATCTCGCGGCCGCGCAGAAGGACCTCGACACCACCACGGC
>NZ_JBHWZY010000224.1:0-8882 GCF_042727815.1 Nocardia sp. NPDC060220 | reverse complement strand
GGCGGTTTCGTCCTGCTGGTGATCTTCGTTTTCGCCGAGCGACGCGAATCCGATCCGCTGCTGCCGTGGTCGCTGTTCGACAGCCGCGACCGGGTCGCCACCTTCGTTCTGATCTTCCTGGCCGGTGCGGTGCTCGGCGCGATGACATTCTTCGTCGCCCAGCTGCTGCAGAACGTGCTCGGCTACAGCCCGCTGCTGGCCGGTGTCGCCTCGATCCCGTTCACCATCGGCATCGGTGTCGGCGGTGCCGTGGCCTCCAAGGCCGCGTTGGTGATCGCCCCGCGCTGGTTGCTCGCCACCGCGGGTGTGGTGCTCGCCGTCGGCCTGTTCTTCGGGTCGACGCTGGACCGGCACGTGCAGTACCTGCCGACGCTGCTGGCCCTGCTGCTGGTGATCGGCTTCGGCGTCGGGATGGCGATCGTGCTCGCTCCGCTCTGCGTGCTGGTCGGGGTTCCGCCGTCGAACATCGGCCCGCTCTCGGCGGTCGGCCAGATGTTCATGAGCCTGGCGACACCGATCGCCATCGGTCTGCTCAGCCCGATCGCGGCGTCACGCACGCTGTCGCTCGGCGGCAGCGATACCCCCGGCGCGAACACGACGCCCGCCGAGATCGACGCGCTCAACAGCGGCTACACCCTGGTGCTGTTCATCTGCGCGATCATCGCCGCCGTCGCCGCGCTCGTCGCGCTGACCGTGCGCTACACCCCGCAACAGCTGGTGCAGGCGCAGCACGCGCAGGAAGAGGCCCAGCGGAGCTGACTCCGCCGGGCCCGCTGGTCAGAAGCGTCCGGCGACCTTGGTGGGGGTGACGCGGATGACGACGCGTTCGGCGTCGTCCACCGAGGCCGGGTTGAACTCGCGATACGGCTTGCCGGTGTATTTGAGCGACATCTCGTCCGGCAGCGCCCGCTCGGGATCCGGTGTGGTGGTGGCGGTTCCGCGTACCTCGGCGTACAGGAACGGCCGCTCCGGCGGGTTCACCATCACGGTGATCCGCGGGTCACGCACCAGGTT
This sequence comes from Nocardia sp. NPDC060220, assembly GCF_042727815.1. Lineage (NCBI taxonomy): Bacteria > Bacillati > Actinomycetota > Actinomycetes > Mycobacteriales > Nocardiaceae > Nocardia > Nocardia sp. NPDC060220. The sequence goes on along the minus strand of NZ_JBHWZY010000224.1, from coordinate 7,868 downwards.
CTTGGCCTGCTGCCGTGAGACGGTGGTGGAGAACAGCAGTTCGTCGCCCTCGCGTTTGATCCAGACCACGGTCAGATGCGGATGCCCGTTGGGCCCGACGGTGGCGACGGTCGCGTAGACCTTCTCCTCGTCGAGGTACGACTTCAGTTCATCGGAAAGCACTGCGGTATCGGTCACGCTCTTGGACAACGCATTGCCCGGCCGGGGAATTCCGGTCAGGATTCGATCGGTGGTCACGCGTAGCCGGAGCGCGTCGACCAGTCGCGCGGCGCGGAAACGCCGCCGCCGGGCGCGGTGTCGGTGTGTCCACGCGGCGGCGTGGTAGACGTTGCGGCCATGAGTCGCACGCTGGTGTGGGTACTGGAGCTCGGGCTGACCGTCCTCGGTGTGGTCTGGTTGTCGCTCTTCTCGTGGACAACCGGCGGGATCGGCCTGCTGCTGGTCTGGGATCTGCTGGCCGTCGCCTATGTCGCGTCGGGCTGGCTGCTGTTGCGCCGCGACCTGCCCGACGACTCCATCGACTGGATCGGTCCACGCTGGTACACCACCACTTTCGCGGTGGTGGCCAGTGGCGCCGGGCTGGCGGCCGGGATGATCATGATCGGTGCCCGCGACAGCGATGCCGACAATGCCGTCGCGGCGGCGACGGTGCTGATGTCGTGGTTGCTCCTGCACACCGCGTTCGCGCAGATCTACGCGCGGGCCCAGTTCGCCGACGGGGGACTGCGTTTCCCGGAGTGCCCGGTGCCGCAGCTGTCGGAGTTCGTGTACTTCTCGTTCACCATCGGTACGTCGTTCGCGGTATCGGATGTGAAGGTGGTGCACCGGTCGATGCGCCGGCGCGTCACCGCCCACAGCGTGCCGAGTTTCTTCTTCAACGCCGCCGTCGTCGCCATCGCGATCGACTGGATCAAGGGGTAGCGACGGTGTGCGCGTCGGCGACGGTGAGGGCTTGGTCGAGGATGGCGAGCCCCTCCTTGGCCTCGGCCTCGGTGATCACGCACGGCGGGACCACGTGCAAGCGGTTGAAATTGACGAACGGCAGCATCCCGCCTGCGCGGCAGGCGGCCACCAGTTCGTTCATCGCGGGGCTGGTGCCGCCGTAGGGGGCCAGTGGCTCGCGGGTGGCCCGGTTCCGGACCAGCTCGACGGCCCAGAAGACACCGAGCCCGCGGACTTCGCCGATGCTCGGATGCCGTTGCGCCAGTTCACGAAGGCCGGGCCCGATGACCGTCGCGCCGATGTCGGCGGCGTTCTCGACAATGCCTTCCTCGGCCATCGCGTTGATCGTCGCGACGGCAGCGGCGGTGGCCAGCGGATGACCGGAATAGGTGAGCCCGCCGGGATACGGGCGGTGGGCGAAGGTCGCCGCGATGGCCGCGTTGATCGCCACGCCGCCGAGCGGGACATACCCGGAGTTCACGCCCTTGGCGAAGGTGATCAGATCGGGCACGACATCGAAATTGTCGATGGCGAACCACTTTCCGGTCCGGCCGAAGCCGGCCATCACCTCGTCGGCGATGAAGACGATGCCGTGCTTGTCGCACAGCGCGCGCACTCCACGCATGTACTCCGTGGTCGGCACCATGATGCCCGCGGTGCCCGGGACCGACTCCAGGACGACCGCGGCGATGGTGGCCGGACCCTCCATCTCGATGGTGCGTTCCAGATGCGCCAGCGCGCGTTCGGTTTCCTGCGCCTCGTCGGTGGCGTGGAACTCCGAGCGATACAGGAACGGGCCGAAGAAGTGCACGGTGCCGGTGTTGCCGTGGTCGTTGGGCCAGCGGCGCGGGTCGCCGGTGAGGTTCACCGCGGTCTCGGTGCCGCCGTGATAGGAGCGGTAGCGCGAGAGCACCTTGTAGCGGCCGGTGTGCAGTCGCGCCATCCGGACGGCGTGCTCGACGGCGTCGGCGCCGCCGTTGGTGAAGAAGATCGTGTCGAGGTCACCGGGCGTGCGTTCGCTGATCAGGCGGGCCGCTTCCGAGCGGGCATCGTTGACGAACGAGGGTGCGACAGTGCACAGCTTGGCCGCCTGCTCCTGGATCGCGGCGACGACCTTCGGATGCTGGTGGCCGATATTGGTGTTCACCATCATCGAGGAGAAGTCGAGCAGGCGGTTGCCCTCGCCGTCCCACACGTAGCACCCCTCGGCGGCGGTGAGCACCGTCGGCGTGAGAGTCGCCTGCGCGGACCAGGAATGGAAGACGTGGCGGCGGTCGAGCTCGTAGGCGCGAGCGGCCTCTTCGGAAAGCGTCATGGCGAAGTCTCCTGAAGTCACTTGTTCTGTGGGAAACCGAGTTCCAGCCCACCGTGGCTCGGGTCGAGCCAGCGGGTGGTGACCGCTTTGGTGCGGGTGAAGAAGTGCACGCCGTCGGTGCCGTGCGCGTGCGAGTCACCGAACAGGGAATTCTTCCAGCCGCCGAAGCTGAAATAGGCCATCGGCACGGGGATCGGGACGTTGATGCCGACCATACCCACCTCCACCTCGTGCTGGAACCGTCGTCCCGCGCCGCCGTCGTTGGTGAAGATGGCGGTGCCGTTGCCGTAGCGGTTCGCGTTGATCAGCGCCACCGCCTCCTCATAGGTACCGACCCGCACGACCGACAGCACCGGGCCGAAGATCTCGTCGGTGTAGACGCTCATGGTCGGAGTGACCTCGTCGAGAATCGTGGGGCCCAGCCAGAATCCGTCCGGTGCGCCGTCGACGGTGAGATTGCGCCCGTCGAGCACCACCCGGGCACCGGCCGTCTCGCCCGCGTCGATGTACTCGGCCACCCGGTCGCGGTGCGCCCGGGTGATCAGCGGGCCCATCTCGGCGCCACCGGTGCCGTCACCGGTGACGATGTTCGCGGCTCGTGCACTGATCTTGGTGACCAGATCGTCGGCCACCCCGCCGACGGCGACGACCACGCTGATCGCCATGCACCGCTCACCCGCCGACCCGAAACCGGCGTTCACGGCGGCATCGGCGGCCAGGTCCAGATCGGCGTCGGGCAGTACCACCATGTGGTTCTTCGCGCCGCCGAGCGCCTGCACCCGCTTGCCCGCCGCGGTGCCGCGCTGGTACACGTACTTGGCGATCGGGGTCGAGCCGACGAACGAGACGGCCTTGACGGCCGGGTTGTCCAGGAGCTCGTCGACGGCGACCTTGTCGCCCTGCACGACATTGAACACACCGTCGGGCAGGCCTGCCTCCTGCCACAGCCGCGCCAGCCACAGCGCCGCCGACGGGTCCTTCTCGCTCGGCTTGAGCACCACCGTGTTGCCCGCGCCGATCGCCAGCGGGAAGAACCACATCGGCACCATGGCGGGGAAGTTGAACGGTGCGATGATCGCGACCGGACCCAGCGGCTGCCGGATCGAGTAGATGTCGACATCGGTCGAGGCGTTCTCGGTGAAGCCGCCTTTGAGCAGTTGCGGGACACCACAGGCGAATTCGACGACTTCGAGCCCACGGGTCACCTCGCCGAGCGCGTCGGCGGCCACCTTGCCGTGTTCGGCGGTGATCACCGCGGCCAGTTCGGTCTTCCGCTCGGCCAGGAGTTCGCGGAAGCGGAACAGCACCTGGGTGCGGCGGGTGAGCGAGGCGTCACGCCAGGAGGCGAAGGCCATCGTCGCGGCGTCGATCGCGGCGCGGGTGTCGGCCACATTGGCCAGCGCCAGCTCCCCGGTGACGGCGCCGGTGGCGGGATTGGTCACCGGCGCGGTGGTCTCGCTGCTGCCGCTGACCGATTTGCCGTCGATCCAGTGCCCGATGGACTGCATGAATGCCTCGTTTCGCCGGTGGTGTGGTGCTTCCACCCTGGTCCATCCTGAGCCGTCGGCGGGCCGACGATATGTACACAATCGCGGCATTCATATTACGATTCGTCAATGCTGATGACCGTGGCCGATGTGCTCGCGACGCCGGTGATGCAGGCCGGGCAACCCGAGGTCATCTGTGCCGCGAACCTGGACCGGGCGGTGCGCTGGGTGCATGTCAGCGACCAGGCCGAGGTGGCCGACCTCCTGGTCGGCTCGGAGTTGATCCTGACCACCGGGCAGGCGCTCGCCGCTCCCGAGCAGGCGCGGATCGTCTACCTGAGATCGCTGTCCGCCGCCGGCGTCGCGGGACTGGTCGTGGAGCTGGGCAGCTACGTGAGCGAGCTGGGTCCCGTCGTTGCCGCCACGGCCGCCGAACTCGGGTTGCCGGTGATCGTGCTGCACCGGGTGACCCGCTTCGTGGAGATCACCGAAGCCGTCCATCGGGCGATCGTCGCCGACCAATACGCCGAACTCGAATTCGCGCGCACCGTGCACGAGACCTTCACCGAGCTGAGCGTGCGCCGCGCCGCGCTGGCCGAGATCGTGCACACGGCCGCGAGCATGCTCGACGCGTCGGTGGTGCTGGAAGACCTGTCGCATCGGGTGCTGGCGGCTACCGCCCGCCACACCAGTTCGGCCGCGCTGCTCGATGATTGGGAATCGGTGTCGCGGATGCTGCCCGACGGGTCGGGTGTGGTCGGCGTCGGACCGCACACACAGCGCTGGGGCAGGCTGATCCTGCGCACCGACCATGCCCACACCGCGCGGGTGGGCATGGTCCTCGAACGCGCCGCGCAGACCATCACCCTGCACCGGATGATCGACAAGGACCGTTTCGGCCTGCACCGCCAGGCCCAGACCGGCCTGATCGCCGATTTGGTGGAGGGCCGGGTGATCGACGAGCGCGACGCGCAGGCGCGCGCGGCAGCCCTCGGTCTGCACCGCCGGGCTCGTTATGTGCCGCTGGCGATCGAGATCGATACGGAACCGGCACCGGATCCGGTGGCGGCGCAACGACGGAGCGAGGCCATCGTCGAAGCGGTGACGCATGCGCTCGGCCTGGTCGACGCGTCGGCGCTCAGCGCGGCGGAACATCGGCGAACCCGCGGTGGCTCCGATGGGGAGCAGGTCACCGCGATCCTCGCGGTGCCGCGGGGCGACGACGTCGACGGCCGGCTGGCGACGGTGTGTTCGGCGGTGCTGGCCGAGGTCGGCCGGGTCGACAACGTGCGTCGTGCGGTCGTCGGCGTCGGCGCCGACTCCGATTCCCTCCTCGACACCGCGGGCAGGCTCGCGCATGCCGCGGGTGTCGCCGAGGTAGCCCTGTCGATGACCGCGGCGGCGAATCGCGCGTTCTTCCGCAGCGCGGATATTCGTCTGCGCGGTCTGCTGTCGCTGATCCGCGACGAGCCCGGCGTGCAGAGTTTCGCCGAGGCCGAACTCGGGGCACTGCTGCGCTACGACATCCGCCACACCGCCGACCTCACCGGCACGCTGCGCCGCTTCCTCGACCTGGCGGGCAACAAGACCGAGCTCGCCAAGGCGCTCGCGATCAGCCGGCCCACCCTCTACGACCGTCTCGCCCGCATCGAACGCGTCCTCGCCGTCGACCTCGACGACGGTGAATCGCGCACCTCCCTGCACGCCGCGCTGCTCGTGCGCGACCTCACTGCGGGTGGCGCGAAGCTCTAGACCGCAGAGGTCAGCGGGAAAGGACTCCGGTCGACTCGACGGCGGCGACGATCAGGTCCGCGACGCCCCGTTGGCCCGCGAGGGTGGGGTGATAGGGGAGCAGGGTCTGATCGGCGAGAATCGGATCGAACCAGCGGACGCCAGGGTCGGCGCACATCCCGAATTCGCGGGAGGCGGTGACGGTATCGATGTACACGGCGCCGTGGTCGGCGGCCGCCCGCGCGACGACGGTGTTGAGGCGTTCGAACTTGGACTGGATGTAGGCGGCGTCGGCGGGAAGCAGGCCGAGCATGGCCGGGCAGCTGGTGTTCGTGAGATAGGTGGGCCACCCGTCGACGAAAACGGTCGCCTCGGGTGCGCGCCGGGTGATGTCGGCCAGCGCGGCGGCGTAGGCGGGCGCGATCGCGTCTATCCTGTTGTCCCACTCCGGATCTGCCTCGGCGGCACAACCGCCGCTGAGTGCTCCGGCGTGACAGTGGCCGAGGATGAACTCGGTCATGCCGGCGTCGTTGGCGCCCATGTGCAGGGTGACGATCCGGGTGGCGGGACCGAGTGCGTCGAACTGGGGGTCGATCCCGGCGCCTTGCGACCCGTACAGATCCGGGATCTTCGCCGAGCTGCAGGTCCGGTCGTCCAGCGCCAGCCCGAGTTTTTCGGCGACCAGCTTCGGCGCGTTGGCGGTGGACCGCACACAGCGCAGCGGAGCCGTCACGTCGAGATCGACCGCACCGGTGGTGGCTGCCCCGGAATCGCCGAGCGCGACATAGGTGGCGCCCGGCCCCACCTCGGCCTGTGCCACCGCGTGCGTCGACACCGAGACCATCAGCGCCACAGCGCCGGTGAGCAGCAAGCTCTTCATCGAAGATCCTGACGGTTGTAGTTCAGTCTTTGCGACCGGTGAGAGCGAGTGACGTGCCGAGCCCGATCATCACCAGGCCACTGGTACCGCCGATGGCGGCGAGACGGCGTGGCGACCGCGCGAACCAGGACCGTGCCGACCCGGCCGCGAACGCCCAGAGCGAGTCGAAGATCAGGCCGAACACGGGGATGCAGAGCCCGAGGATCAACATCTGCTGAGGGACCGCACCGTGCGTGGTATCCACGAACTGTGGCAGCAGCGCCGCCAGGAAGACGATGGTCTTCGGGTTGGCGGCCCCGACGATCACGCCGTCGCGCAACGCCGCCATCGGACTGTGCGCGGCCACGTCCTGCTCGGCGTGAAAGGCAGTCCGTAGCGCGTCACGATGGCGAATCGCCTGCACGCCGAGACAGACCAGATAGGCGGCGCCGACCAGTTTGATCGCGGTGAACACCGCCGCCGACGCCGCCACCACCGCGCCCAACCCGAACGCGACTGCCACGACTTGGCCGTACACCCCGACCGCATTGCCCAGCACGGTCATCAGCGCCGATCGTCGCCCGACGGTGAGTGCCCGGCCGATCGTGAACAAGACGCTGGGTCCGGGCACGATCACCAGCAGAAACGCCAAACCCGCGAACGAGACCAGATGAGCCGACGACACCATCGCCCCACGCTATCCGGCAGTGGGCGCGGTGACAACGGCCGCGGTGCGCGGGAACAACGATGCGGTGGTGGCGGTTGTGCTGCGCATGACGACACTCGGATTGATCGGTAGCGGACATATCGGATCCACCGTCGCGCGGCTGGCGGTGGACGCGGGTTATGACGTGGTGCTCAGCAACTCACGCGGACCGCAGACCCTGGCGGATCTGGTCGCCGAGCTGGGTCCGCGGGCTCGGGCGGGTACCCCGGCCGAAGCGGCCGAAGCGGGCGACTATGTGGTGGTCACGGTGCCGTTGAAGGCGTATCGGGACGTACCGGTCGCACCGCTCGCGGGCAAGGTCGTGTTCGACACCAACAACTACTATCCCGACCGCGACGGCGCCTTCCCCGAACTCGACGCCGACCAGACCACCACCAGCGAACTGCTGCAACGCCACCTGCCGGAATCGAAGGTGGTCAAGGCGTTCAACAACATCGCCTACGCCAACCTCGCCGAACTCGCGCGCCCGGTCGGTGCCGCGGACCGGTCTGCCCTGCCCGTGTTCGGCGACGACCCCGACGCCAAGAAGCTCGCCACCGACCTCATCGACGCCATCGGCTATGACGTGGTCGACGGTGGGTCCCTCGCCGAAAGCCGCCGCTCCCAACGGGATACCCCGGTTTACGTACGCCCCTATGCCGCCGACGACAACTGGCCGCCCGCCTCGAAGCCCGCGGGCGCCGAGGAGGTGCGTGCGGCCCTCGCCGCCGCCGAGGTCTGAGCGCTGAGCGTCGTCCGGCCGGCCGCGCCCGGCCGGACGACCAGGTTCGGGGGGTTGTGGGTCTGTCTCTTATAAACAACTGACGA
>NZ_JBHWZY010000223.1:0-8886 GCF_042727815.1 Nocardia sp. NPDC060220 | reverse complement strand
ATGTCAATATAGTCTCAGTGCTGACGTGGCCACAACCGGGCGTGCCATCCCGGATCGGGAACAGGAAGAATGACCGGCATGACCAACGCGACGCAGTCGTCCTCCGTGCTTGTGGACACGGCCTTGGCGATGATGGCCGAGACCGGCCTGGATGATCTGACGCTGACCGCGGTCGCTCGCCGGGCGGGCGTCTCACGCGCGACCGCCTACCGTGAGTTCGGAGACAAGAACGGTCTCATCGCGGCCGTCAGCAAAATCGAAGTTGCCCGCATGATGAGCGCCGCCTACCTGGAGATAGACATCTTCACGCCGGTACGGCAGCTGGCGAAAGAGGCAGTGGTCTTTGCGATCCCCTACCTGCGCCGACACCCGGTGATCTCCCGACTGCGCGACCAGGAACCAAGATGGCTGCTCAATGTCGCGATCGAGCACGAGGGGTCGAAGCTCAACCTGATCGAAACCGTCGGCGCCTTCGTCGCACCACTGCTGGCGGCCCGCGACGACAGCGCAGCACTGGTGGTCACACCGGCACAGGCGGCGGAGATCGCCGTCCGCACCGTGCTCTCGCATGTGCTGATCCAGCGCAGCAGCCTCACCGACGAACAGGTCGGCGACACGGTAGCCCGCGCTATCAGCCGCTAGCAGATCCGAGGACTGCAACGGATCATGCTATCCGTATCAGTGATCGCCGGATCCGTGTACGTCGTCGGCCATGCCGATTCCGGTCTCAACATGGTGCTGGTGCCGGACAGCGACAGGCCCCGTCCTCGGTGAGATTCACCCGTTACGGGGGATACGGACCCATCGACGGCAGCACTACCGTCGAAACCATGACCACCACCTCACAGGTCGTCATCAGTGAGCGGACCGCCGACGACATCGGCTCGCTCGGCGCCGACTTCTCTCACACGCGTCCCGACTCATGTCCGAACTGCTGTTGGCAGAACTGAAATCGAAGGGATAACCATGTCGCGCAGGCGCACTCACGTTCCTCAGGTCTCCCCGGCATACACCGGGCGGCTGTCGATGGCGCCGGTACCCGCGCTGCGGATGCCCGAGGAATCGATGGATCCTGATGTCGCCTATCGATTCATCCACGACGAACTCATGCTCGACGGGAGCAGCAGGCTGAATCTGGCGACCTTCGTCTCGACGTGGATGGATCCACAGGCCGAGAAGCTGATGGCGGAGACGTTCGACAAGAACATGATCGACAAGGATGAATACCCCGCGACCGCGGCGATCGAGCAACGGTGTGTGTGCATGGTCGCCGACCTGTTCCATGCGGAGGGCCTGCGCGACGACGACCCGTCCAGTGCCACCGGGGTATCGACGATCGGATCCAGCGAGGCGGTGATGCTGGCCGGGCTGGCGATGAAGTGGCTGTGGCGCGAGAAGGTCGGCGCCGGGTGGAAAGGCCGCACACCGAACATGGTGATGGGGTCCAACGTGCAGGTGGTGTGGGAGAAGTTCTGCCGCTATTTCGACGTCGAGCCGCGGTATCTGCCGATGGAGAAGGGCCGCTACGTCATTACACCCGAGCAGGTGCTGGCCGACGTCGACGAGGACACCATCGGCGTGGTGGCCATCTTGGGCACGACATTCACCGGCGAACTCGAACCGATCAGCGACATCTGCGCGGCGCTCGACAAGCTCGCTGCCGACACAGGACTGGACATCCCCGTGCACGTCGACGCGGCCAGCGGCGGCTTCGTGGTGCCCTTCCTGCATCCCGATCTGGTGTGGGATTTCCGGCTGCCGCGCGTGGTGTCGATCAACGTCAGTGGCCACAAATACGGGCTGACGTATCCCGGCATCGGGTTCGTGGTGTGGCGCGGCCCCGAGTACCTGCCCGACGACCTGATTTTCCGGGTCAACTACCTGGGCGGCGACATGCCCACTTTCACCCTGAACTTCTCCCGGCCCGGCAATCAGGTCATCGGCCAGTACTACAACTTCCTCAGGCTCGGTCGATTCGGCTACAGCCTGGTCATGCAATCCCTCTCGCAAACCGCGCGCTGGCTCGGCGACCAGCTGCGCGCGAGCGGACACTTCGAGGTGATCACCGACGGCTCGGCGATCCCGGTGATCAGCTTCCGGCTGTCGGGCGACCCTGAATACACCGAGTTCGACGTCTCGCACGCGCTGCGCTCCTACGGCTGGCAGGTGCCCGCGTACACCATGCCGGACAACGCCACCGATATCGCGGTGCTGCGCGTCGTGGTGCGGGAGGGGTTCTCGGCGGACATGGCCAGGGCGTTGAGCGAGGACATCACCGCCGCGCTCGGGCACCTCGACACGCTCAAACCCAATGGATACTTCGACCGGCTGAAGCCGTTCGCCCACTAACCCGTCCGCGAATCACCCCGGTGCGCTCACGTCGCGTGGAGATATACCGGAACACTGGTGTGCCCGTTGGAGATGAAACTCGGCACCGGCGTCAGTTCGGTCCGGGTCGTGGCCATGCTCATCCGAGGGAACCGATCGAACAGTGCAGGCAACGCAACGGCCGCTTCGAGACGGGCCAGTGACGCGCCGATGCAGTGGTGTGCGCCGTGGCCGAAGGCGAGGTGCTGATCGCGGGTGGCACGGGTGGGATCGAACTCGGCGGTGCTGGCGCCGTGCACTTTCGGGTCGCGGCCTGCGCCTGCGTAGGAGGCCAAGATGGCCTCGCCCTTGCCGATTCGGTACTTCCCGGCGATGTCGATGTCCTCGACCGCGTATCGGAGGGGCAGGTGTGCCACCGGTGCCTGGAAGCGCAGCGTCTCCTCGACCACGTCTGCCCACGACACCTGCCCTGCGGCCACCGCGGCGCGCTGCTCAGGATGGGTGAGCAGGGCGACGATCGCTTGGTCGAGCAGATTGACCGTGGTCTCGTGACCGGCATTGATGATCAGCATCAGGGTGTCGGCGAGTTCCTTCTCCGACAGCGCGGAGTCGTCCTCGTCGCGCGTGGCGATCAGCGCGCTGGTGACGTCGTCACCAGGATGCGCACGACGGTAGGCGACGAGTTCGCCGACCAGTCCATACATTTCGAGGTAGTTGGCCTGAGCCTGCTCGGCGGTGAACGAGCCGTCGAAGAAGCCGTCCACGCACTTGTGCAGCGCAGGCCCCAGCCCTTCGGGCACACCGACCAGTTCGGTGATGACCCGGATCGGAACCGGATAGGCGAAGCCGCTTCGCAGATCGACCGGTGCGCCGGCCGGGGCGGCTGCCAGCGCGTCGAGCAGGTTCTCGGTGATCTCGGCGATCCGCGGACGCAGCGCGGTACTGCGGCGATGACTGAAAGCTGGGGACACCAGCCGGCGCAGCCTGCGGTGATCGGCGCCGTAGGCGGTGAACATGTTGTCGACCGCTACCCACGGCAGCAACGGCCACGCCTCGGTGATCTCGCCGTTGATGAACGACATCCAGTGCTGCCTGGGGTCCTTCGACACCCGAGGATCGGCGAGCAGACTCCGCAGCACTGCCTGATCGGTGACCGACCAGGCGGGCACGCCACCGGGCAGTTCGACCAGCGCCACCGGGCCACGTTGCTGAATGCGTGCCGACTCACCTTGGATGTCGGCACCGGTCGTATCCAGCACGATCGGTTCCATGAAAATCTCCTCCACCAGGGTCTACGCCCGTAATCGACAGCGCCGCAGCCAGTTTCACCCGACCGATTACGAACTTACCCCTCGGCTGAGCGGTCCAGGGGACGAATAGGGGCCCCAACGGCGGACGTTGATCGGTAGCCTCGTCATCGCGCGGGACCGGCTGAGGGCGCGACGGACCCACACCACCCCAGCCCCGGCCGGTGTGGGTCGAGGTCACCGCCGAGGGCGCGATCCAATTGTTCACGGCCCCGGATTCGGTGAAGATCTCGCGATTGCGAAGCGACCCCCGCGCCTCGATCGTCGTCTCTGCCCCGGTGGGTGAACGCGAGCGCTGGGTTTCCGTCGCCGGCCACACCACCGTCTCGCCGGATGGAGCTCACGACCCGCTCTCCCGCCTGGCCGCTCGCTACTGGGACCTCGATGACGAACGCCGAGCCGACGACCTCGCCGAGATGCAGGCCGCCGACTGGCTGCGCGTCACCATCGAGCCAGAAGCCGTGAGCCGATACACGATGATGTGACGGCCGTTTCCCGTCAGGGCGATGATCCACCGGTAGCGTTGGCAAGTGGCCAACCATGAGGAGACGCGGCGATGCCGAAAATTGTACTGTTCGGGGCAACCGGCTACACGGGACGCCTGACGGCCGAAGCCCTCACCGCACGCGGCGCATCGCCCGTGCTGGCGGGACGCAACCGGGCCGCCCTCGAGAAGCTCGGCGCCGAACTCGGCGGCTGCCGGACCGCCGTTGCCGACGTCACCGACCCCGCGTCGGTCCGGGCCCTGCTCGGTCGCGGCGATGTTCTGGTGACAACGGTCGGGCCGTTCCTGCGCCATGGGGGCCCCGCACTGGCCGCGACGATCGCCGCGGGCGCACATTACATCGACTCCACCGGCGAAGGGCCCTTCATCCGCACCGTGTTCGAGCACGACGAGCAGGCCCGTGCCGCCGGCGCGGGGCTGCTCACCGCGTTCGGGTTCGACTACGTACCGGGCAATCTCGCGGCCGGGCTCGCCTTGCGCGAGGCTCCCACCGCGGTGCGTGCCGAAGTCGGCTACTTCATGAAAAGTCCCGGCACCAGCGGTGGTACCCGCGCGTCCATGGCGGGGATGCTGTTCGAACCCGGCTTCGCGCTGCGCTCCGGACAGGTGGTCACCGAACGCACCGGCGCGCGTCTGCGTTCCTTCGATGTCGCCGGAGAAAGCCGGACGGGGGCATCGATTCCCGCGTCGGAGCATTTCGCGCTGACTCGCTCGCACCCACACCTGCGAGAAGTCGATGTGTTCCTCGGCTTGCCGCCGCTCGCGGCACAGACGCTGCGCGTCGGCTCACGACTGACCTCGGTCGTCGCACAGGTGCCTGTGCTGAAGCGCGGATTCGACGAGGCTTTGGCCCGAACGGTCAAGGGGTCGACCGGTGGCCCCGACGCCGAAGCTCGCCGCCGCACCCGCACCTGGGTGGTCGCCGAAGCTCAGGACGCGGCCGGCACGACGTTGGCCACCGTCACCCTGAAGGGCGGCGATCCCTACGATTTCACCGCGGCGATTCTGGCCTGGGCCGCCGACACCGCACTGGGCGGCGGCCTCCTCGGTTCCGGCGCGCTCGGCCCGGTCGACGCGTTCGGCCTGGACGCGCTGTACACCGCCGCCCGCGACGCAGGCTGGTCGCCGCACCCGGGCCCCTCCATCGAGCCGAAGGCACCCTGACGCCGGCCGTCACCGCGTCGCGGCGCTAGGCCGCGTGGGTGAGTCGCGCGGCCGCCGCGCCGACGGTCGGTCCGGCGCTGACCAGTGTCCCCATGAACCGATCCTGTTCTCGCGCACCGCGATTCGCCGCACGGTCGAGTCCGCCGGGCAACAGCCGGGTGACCGAGCGCGCGACATTGACGGGGATTCGGATCGCCGGGTACCACGGAACGATCGCCGTCGGCAGCCCGAGCGCACGCATCGTGTGGCGGCCGAGGAAGGTCCCCGTCACCGACAGATGCTGGGCATAGGCAAGACGGCGCCTGATCGTGGGCAGCCGGTCATAGTTCCACGACAACGGGTCTCGTGACATCGGTACCGCGAGTTGAGGAGTCGACTCGTCGGGGTCGGCCAACGCAGACAGCGTGTGCACCAGGACGCGCACACCGTCACGGAAGGAGTGCGGCAGCCACTGCTCCTCGACACCGAGCAGCCAGCCGACATAGCGGACCAGGTGCGCGACAGCGTCGGTTTCGGCGGGGGTGAGCAACAGACCCAGGCCCATCCCACCGATCGCCGGTGCGATGAAGGCGCCGACGAGCGTTGCCGCCATATCCGTCTGGTTGATGGGCAGGCCCCAGTTCTCGGTCCGCCAGTCCGGCATGGCGGCCACGTGCCTGCGGACGAAGGCGTGGATGAGTCGCACCCGGATCGTGGATCGGTATCCCAGACCCAGCGGGGACAATCCGTCCTCGGACAGGACATCCATCGCCCACTGCATCGTCTCGGCCCACCGCTGATTGGAGCCCTTTTCCAGCGCTCCTGTGCGCAACAGGGTCTTGTTGAAGCCGGAGAACTGGTAGCCGCCGAGCATGGCGACATCGCGCGCGATGTACATGCCGTCGGAACCGCTGGTGAGCAGGACCTTGGCCCCGCGCACGAGTGTGTCGTGATCGACCCACGCCGGAACAGTCTCGACCGCGGTGAAGAACTCGCGCAGCGGATCCGGCGCCTGCGGCACCGCAGCGATGCCGTCGGTGAGCGCTCGATCGAACAGCGGACGCATCTGCTTCGAGCCCGCGGCGACCATCCAGTCCACCAGCCGATCCATCGCGTCGTCACCGACGAGCAGGCCCTCGCCGAGATGTTGCCATTGCGTCGAGTCGGGGCTGTGAACCCCTAGCATCGCCGCGAAGCCGCCGACGAGGGGCGGGACGCGGTGGGGACGATCTGGGTGACGGGCGGGAACGGTGGTCATCGACACTCCTCGTTGAGCGCTCCATTGTGGATAACGACTGATATCCAAAATAGGTCGACTGCTAAAGTCCTGTCAATGGCGCGTGCAGAGGTGGTCCGGTCCTACCGTGGAATCAGCGCGGCGACTCGACGTGACGAACGCCGCGACAAACTCCTCGCCGCAGGTCGCCAGATCTGGGGCGAGGCCGGCCCGAGCGAAGTCACCGTGCGCCGCGTGTGCGCCGCGTCGGGGTTGACCCCGCGCTACTTCTACGAACAATTCGCCACCCGCGACGCACTGGTCCTCGCCGTCGCCGAGCAGGTGCAGCAGGAGCTGTTCACCACCCTCGTCGACGCGAGCCAGGCCGAGCCGGGCACCTTGAAACGCAAACTCCTGCGGGCACTGACGACCTACCTCGACACGATCGCCGACGACCCCAGCATCCACCGCATCATGACCAGCGATACCCACAGCGTCGCAGGGCTCGAAGAGTTGCGCTCCCGTGCCGTCGGGATCGTTACCGACCTCGTGATGCAGTACAGCGCGGAGTTCCTCGACGCTCCCGCGAATCCGGAGATCCGGCGCCAGGAAGCACTTTTCGTCGTCGGCGGGATCAACCAGCTGGTGGCGACCTGGCTGGGCGACCCCCATCGGCCGACCACCGAAGTGGCCGCCCTCTGCACCGAACTCGCACTGGCCGTGGTGAACCGAGCACCCTGACAGTCGGTGCAGTCGAATCAGTAGTTCGACCGCACCGCACGGTCGGCAACGACGGTCGTTTCTGGCCGAGTGGGCGGAGCCGACGCCGGTGAATCACTCCCTTCCGTGCGGTACTGCCCGATCCCGGGCGCGCGTGGCGGGTGCGCTGGTCTACCGGTTGTGTCCGCCCACGCTGGTATCGAGCGCGCCGAGTTGGAGTTGGGTGGCGAGGGCCTGGAGCGCTGCGGGGTCGTGCGGTGGCACCCGTTCCATCGCACTGAAAGCCAGGTGGTCGGCGATCAACATGGTGCGCACCTCGGCGTCGGTGAGCTCGCCGGTCAGGACACCTTCGGGCAGGGTCTGCACCATAGCGAAGGTGGTGTCGACGATCAGTGGCACCAGCGAAGTCGGCATCGACAGCGGGTCGCCCACGACGAGCGCCTCGGTCGCTGTGTTCGTCGCGTCGGTGAACTCCGGTGAGACGTCCAGCATTCGGTGGACCGCCACGTCGACACTTCGCCGCACCCGATCCAGCATCGTGGTCCAGCGCCTCGACGAGGACGCCGCAAGCAGCGCGGCGCCGACCTTGCGCCGAAAGGGCGGGGGCGCGTCGACGGCCCCGCACAGGAAAGCCGTCGTGGTGATGGTCATGTGCGCCATCGCCACCCGCGCACCGAAACTCAGGGTGGCGGGACCGAGCCTGGCCAGGAGGGCGAAACCGCCCAGTGCCGGCACGAGGAGCTGGAGCATGACCTTCCGCTTCAGTTCCTCGCGGTCGGCGACGCCGTAGATCTGCAGCTCGTTGTCGCGCAGGTCGTTGGCGGACTGAGCGATGATGGCGAGACAGCCGGCCAGTTCGCGCAGATCCGCCTCGGGCACAACGGCTTCGGAGGCGAGTTCACACGCGTAATAGGTGACCCGGCCGAGCACACCTTCGCTGTAGGCGACCCGCGACAGCGGCGAGTCGATATTGCGGGCCATCACCACCGCGACATCGATGACCACCGCGCCGACACGCTTGCGCCCGGCCGGCGACAGCGCTCCGAGCAGAGCTCGGATGTCGCCGATACGCTCGGCCAGGAGCCGGTCGACCGCTTCGCTGTCGCGGGCTTCGGTGCTGACCGAAGGCAATGCAGCAGGCTTGGTGTCGGTGTTGCCGGTGAGGTAGTCCGCAGCGTCCAGAACGGACCAGCTCGCGATCGCGCGATCGCTGAGATCCTCGAAGGCGTCCAGAACCCGGCAGGCCAGCAGGGCGGCGGTGGCCTCTGCCTGCAGATGGGTGGGCAAGAAGCTCACCGCGATACCCAGGTTACGACCGGCTGGGATCAGTGCCAGCCGGGCCAGCTCCTCAGGTGAGGAGGCGGCCCGTAACACGGCCAGGTCCGGTGCGCGGCGCAGGTGTCGAAATCCATGGGCGAGTGATCCGATTCTGGTCTGCCTCATCGGGTGATCACTTCCTGTAGCAGTGCATGGAGGTCCTCGCGAGCAGGCGATGGCGGGAAGATGTCCAGTGCGGCGCTCGCCTTCTGTGTGGCGTCGAGGGCAACCGCCCGCGCGGCGTCGGTGGCCCCGCTGTCGATCAGGTCGCTCTGCAGGATCGTGCTCGGGGTGTCCGCGGACAGCCACATCTCCCGCGCACCGGAGCGCATGTCGAGCCATTCGATCAC
>NZ_JBHWZY010000222.1:0-8887 GCF_042727815.1 Nocardia sp. NPDC060220 | reverse complement strand
ACGCCCTACCTCTACGCGCTGACGGCGCCGCCTTATCTCTGACACGGTTGACAACGATAACAGGCTGCTTAAAGTTGTCATGCATGTCAGAGATAACTGAACGCGCAGCCCGTCGACTCGTGCTCGACTACACCCGCGACATGGCCCTGTCCGACGAGGACCCCGCCGCGATCGTGGATCGCACCCTGACCGAGGACGTGATCTGGCAGACCGACGGCACCGAGCTCGACCGCGACCGGTTGATCGCGCACGCGTCGCCCGCCCGCAAGAACGTCACCGCCGTCGATGTCACGATCGACGATCTGCTCGTCGACGGCCACCGATTCGCCGCGCGGTGCCGCCTCGACGCCGAACATCGCAAGCTCGGGCACCTGCGGATCGAATGGATCATGATCGGCAGCGTCGCCGGCGACGGACGCGTGCGGCGGATTCATCAACTCGCTGTGACCCCGAAGTCGTAGGAGTGGTCCTGACCACATCGAATGCCCCTATATCCTGGTCTCTTCGCATCACGAGTAGGAGCGTTCCGATGGCCTTGGCTCGACACTGCGACCGCGATGGTTGCGATAGCTGGCAGCGCATCGATCACGACGTCAACCACCGATGGATCACCGTCGACCTCGGTGCGGGCGACGTGCGGCACTTCGATACCCGCGACTGCCTGCTGCACTGGGCAGCGGCCACCAGCGTCCCGACCGAGGTCTCTCCGGCTGTGTAATTTCTCAGATTCGCCACCTAGGGTCGAGTCCAGCCGCAGTACGCCGACCTGTACAGGAAGGAAGACTGGCGAGACATGCCGAGCATCACAACGTGCCGAGACGCACTCGAATTGGCGGTGCGTGCGCCCTCGGTGCACAACACCCAACCGTGGCGCTGGCGGATCCAGCGTGGCCGCGTCGATCTGTTCGCCGACTTCGGGCGTCAGGTCACCGCGACCGACCCCTTGGCACGCGCTCTGGTGGTGAGTTGCGGCGCCGCGCTGCATCATCTCGAGGTGGCGTTCGCCATGCTGGGCTGGCAGGCCGAGATCGATCGGCTGCCCGACCCGGATCGACCCGACCACCTCGCGACGGTGCGGTTCACCCCGCGTCCGCCGTCGGATCGCGATATCCGGCTGGCCGCCGCCATCCACCTGCGCCAATCCGATCGGCGCCGCTATCCTGGCGGGCCGGTGCCCGCGCGTGACCTGCGTGCGGTGTCGCGATGCGCGGCCCCGTTCGGGGCCGCGGCCCGGCACGTCCCCGACAGCATGCTCTCGCAGCTGGCCGCCCCCATGCACCGAGCCGCCGCTCGGCACGCGACCGACACGAACTACCTGGCGGAACTGGAGCAGTGGAGCGGCTGCCACGGCGAGCCCAACGGCGTACCCGCCCGCAACGCACCCGTCGCACGCTCATCGGACGAACTACCGGTGCGGGTGTTCGCCGAAGCGGAACTGTCCGAGTACACCGACGAGCCCGACTCCGCCCACTGGCTGGTCGTGTGCACCCCGCACGATAACCGCGTCTCCCAGCTGCGCGCGGGTCAGGCAACGAGCGCGATCCTGCTGCAGGCCACCTACCTCGGCCTGGCGACGAGCCTGCAATCCGAACCTCTCGGCATGCTGGATCTCCGCGACCAGATCCGCACCACGGTCCTGCAGGAATGCGCCTATCCACACGTCATGATCCGAGTCGGCGTCATGCCGCACGCCGCGGCACCCTTGGAATCCACCCCGCGCCGCCCGGTGACCGAGGTCATCGAAACGAACTGAATCACCTGGTCGATCGGTATTTCGACCGCGTCGGCGCGAGGGCGGCTGATTGCTTCGATGGATTGCGGGCATGTCCACCACAGGGCGGTCTCGTCCTCGAAAAGGAGCTGCGCGATGAATCAGTCAGAGAAACAGTTTCCCGATGACGCTCGGACCACTCGAACCCATGCCGGCGAGTCGATCAGGGACACCAGGAATTGGCCCGGATTGATTCTTGCCGCTATCGGGCTGGTGCTGCTCGGTCTCACGCTCACCGCGGCCGGGTACGGCTTCGGCGGCTGGGCCGTGCTGGCGGGTGTGGCGTGCGCGGTGTGTCTGGTGGTGGGGATCGGGCTCGTGGTCGCCGAGCACCGACGGGTGAAGGCGCAGGAGGGTCTCGCCTTGGGCGAGCCACGGGGACACTGAGATGGTCGTCCTGCGGGCGCCGCGGGTCTACCGGCCGCAGGCCGATACCTGGCTGCTCAGTCGTGCGATGCGTGAAGTGCCGTCGCTGTCCGGCGGGCGGGTGCTCGACGTCTGCTCGGGGACCGGCGCGCTCACCATGGCCGCCGCCGCGGCGGGCGCGAGCAGTCTGACCGCCGTCGACCTGTCCTGGTCGGCGCTGATGTCGACATGGATGAACTGCCGGTTGCGCGGCATCGCGGTGGAGCTGCTGCACGGCGATTTCGGATCCGCGCTGCGGCTGCCGCGCTTCGACGTGGTGGTCGCGAATCCGCCCTATGTTCCCGCGGGCCGGGCGACCGGTCGCGGTGCGGCGCTGGCCTGGGACGCGGGCCCCGACGGCCGAAGTGTGCTCGACCGGTTGTGCGCGATGCTGCCGGACCTGCTCACCGAGCGTGGCGTCGGGTTGATCGTGCATTCGGCGATCAACGACCCCGAGCGCAGCCTGTGCCAACTGCGTGGAATCGGCGCGAACGCCCAGGTCGCGGCGACCGGAACGGTGCCGTTCGGACCGGTCATGCGGTCTCGCGCCGGATGGTTGGCCGCCAACGGCTTCATCCGGCCCGGCCAGCGTGAGGAGGAACTGGTGGTGATCCGTGTCGACCGAACATCGTCTCCCGTCGCCGACCTCGCCTGAGGCGCGGCGGGTCGTGCTCACCGACGGCGGGCCCGCGCTCATCGACGGTCCCGTCGACGTGGTCACCCCCGACGGGACGGTCCTGCACTGCGACCGTTTCGTGGTGGCGCTGTGTCTGTGTCGCCGGTCGAGCACCTACCCGCTGTGCGATACGAGCCACCGGCGCCGGCGTCATCCGAGGAGTACCGAATGACGGCTCTGCGATCACTGCCGCGCCCGCGTGGCGAGTTGTCTGCCGCGGTCACCGAATTGCTCACGCGGACACCGGGTTCGGCGGTTCCCGAGGTCGGCGGACTCGATCCCTACGGCGAGGATCTCCTGCTGACCCTGCACACCTGTTACGAACTGCACTATCAGGGATTCGCCGGTGTCGACGAGAACTGGGAGTGGGATCCCGACCTGCTGCGGCTGCGCCGCGACCTGGAGAACCAGCTGCTCACAGCCCTGCATGCCGATGTCCCCGGCGGCGAGGACGTCGAGGCAGAACTCGACCGTCTCCTCGAACCGACCCGTGACACCGACGGCATCGCGGGATTCCTCGCCGAGCGGGGGACGGCCGATCGGTTGCGCGAATACTTCGTCCACCGCTCGATCTATCACCACATCGAAGCCGACCCGTACGCCTGGGTGATCCCGCGCCTGCGCGGACAGGTGAAAGCGTCGCTGGTGGCGGTCGAGTTCGACGAGTTCGGCGCCGGCCGCGGCGAACGCGTGCACGCGCGACTCTTCGCCGATCTCCTGTCCGGCGCCGACCTCGAGCCGGGCTACCTGCACTACCTCGACACCGTGCCCGCGCCGATGCTGGCGCTGGTGGACATGATGACGTTGTTCGGCCTGCACCGTGGCCTGCGCGGCGCGCTGATCGGCCATTTCGCGACCGCCGAGATCACCTCGCCGCCCGCGTCGCGCCGATTGGCCGAGCTCGCCCGCACGCTGCTCCCGCATCCCGCGTGCGCGCACTTCTACACCGAACACGTCGAAGCCGACGCCGTGCACGAACAGGTGATGCGGCGCGACGTCATCGCCGGATTGCTGGCCACCGAACCCGGCCGAGCTGCCTCGGTCGTGTTCGGCATCCAGGCGACGAACCTGCTCGAGGATCGCTTCGCCGAACACGTCCTGACGTGCTGGAACGCGGATCGCAGCTCGTTGCGCGAGGCACTCAGTGCACCCGCCGCACCTGCGTGAAGGTGATCCCGACGGGGTAACCGCCCTGTTCCCGGTCGTAGGCCTCGTGGTCTGCGGTGAGATGGTCGGTGATCGAGTGCATCACGTGCCAGCCGAAACCGGTCGTGTCGACCGGGTGGTCGCTGTCGCAGACCGCGGAAACCGCGACCCGGATCCGGAATCCGTCGGCGGTGACCTCGCAATGGATCTCGGACTCGGGTACCGCGTCCAGGATCAGGCACGTGGCCGCCTCGTCGAGCGCGACGCGGATATCGGCTACCTCGTCGACCGTGAAACCGGCGATCAAGGCGACAGTTTCGGCGACCGCCCGGAGCATCACAACCTGGCTCAGATCGGCGTCGATCTGGACGCGGGTCGATGTCGCACGGGTCGAGTCGGTGATGATCCGGTCGCTCGAATCCACGATGTCCTCCTCCCGAGCGTGCGCCGGAGTGGCTTCATCGAGCGCATACCCAGGATCAGGGTGATCGAAACGGCCTGTCAGTGACCTGGTTCCGATCGCGAGGCTTCGTCGATCGACAGGTAACACCGGAACAGCGGCCGCACACCGACCAGATCCAGCGCTCGCTCCACCTCACGGGTGCCGGTGAGCAGGCGAATGTCGACCCGGTGCGTCCACGCCTCGACCTTGGCGTCGCGCAGCATCGCCGCGACGCGGATACTCAGGAATTCGGTGTCGCGCAGGTCGATGACGACGACGCGTGCGCCAGAACGCACGGAGCGATCGAGGAGCGAACGGAATCGCGGCATGCGCGCCGCGTCGAGCTCGATGCCGCCCTGGAGTACCCAGCAGCCAGGTCGTCCCGGGTCGCGCAAGGCCGGCTCGGCCGCGGTATCCGCGGAGCAGCCGCGGTACCAGCGCAGCCGACTCGAATGCCGACGATCCGTGACGACAGACATGGAACCTCCTGTGCGACAGGAATGACCGGTCGTCGCTGCCGACAGCCGTCTACCGGCTCGGGGGAGCGGTAGACGAGGACCGGGGTCGGCTGGAGGTCTCAACCTGGAACAATTCTGGCACGTGTCGCCGCCGCTGTCACTGGGTCGACGTCGGCTCGGCGAGCGCTTGCTCACGCAGAAAGGTCAAGGTCCGCGACAGGATCCGCGAGACCTGCATCTGCGAGACACCCAGGTGCTCGGCGATCTGGCCCTGCGTCTGGGACTCGTAGAAACGCATGATCAGCACCTGCCGTTCCTCGGCGGGCAGCGCGGCGATCAGCGGGCGTACCGCCATCGCGTCCTCGGTGAGTTGGTAGCAGGGCTCGTCGCTGCCGAGCGTGTCGGTGATCGGCTGGGTGGAGTTGTCTCGGCCGTCGTGGGTGACGCCGTCGATGGAGTTGGTCTGGTAGCCGTTGCCCGCGACCAGTGTGCGGGTCACCTCGACCAGGTCGACATCGAGTTCGTCGGCGAGTTCGTGCGCGGTGGGGAACCGGCCGAGCCGCTGCGAGAGTTCCTCGGTGGCGGGCCCGATCCTGAGCTGGATCTCCTTGAGCCGGCGCGGCACCCTGACCGCCCACGTGCGATCACGGAAGTGCCTGCGCACCTCACCCATGATCGTCGGGATCGCGAAGGACAGGAATGAGGAGCCGCGGGTGACGTCATAGCGATCTACGGCGAGCACCAGGCCCACCCTGGCGGTCTGCTCGAGGTCGTCGAACTGCTCGCCGCGGCCGTTGAACTTGCGCGCGATGTGATCGGCGAGCGGCAAGCACAGTTCGATGACCTGCGCGCGCACGGTGTCGTGGTGTTCGTCGCCGGGCTCGAGCGCCCGCAGCTTCTCGAACCACGGTTCGATGTTGTCGTAGCTGTCGCCGTGCGAATGCGATCGCCGGGCGGTCGAACGGTCGGCCGAAACTGTCGTTGATTCCCATGTCATCGCTACTTGCCTCACTTCCAGGCGGTTGCAGATGTGTTCATGGGGTACCCACCGGGACCCGGGGCTATGCCCTACTCACGAGGCTAGCGCGCAATGGTCACGACTTGGCAGGTCCGTGCAATCGCCGGATCCAGCCGAATTCGACCGTGGTGGGATAGCCGCCGCGGGCCGCGTCGAACCCGGCGTAGTCGGTGCGCAGCGCGTCGGTCAGCGTCGCGACGACATGCCAGCCGAAGGACTGCTCATCGAGGGCGGCGGGCTCTCGTGCCACTGCGCTCACCCGGGCGCCGAGCGCTCCGTCCCCACCGGTGAACGCGCAGTCGAGCAGGGAGTCCGGCGTCGCGACCAGCATCAACGCGGTGGCGACCTCGTCGAGAGCCAGCAGCAGGTCGGTGACCTCGTCGAGCGCGAAACCACCGACGAGCAGCACTGTCTCGGCGAGGGCGTGCACCATGCTCAGCTGGTCCAGTTCGGCGGGCACCTGGAACCCGACAGTTCTCGAGCGGGGAGCGGTGTCGCGATCTCGAGCCCGCACGCCACCTCCCTCATCCACTACCGTTTGTCGGAGGTTACCCCGTAACCGCCGGGTCACGCCTCGAGCTCATTTCGGGTCGTTGCCCGTCGACTCCGGTTCTCCCGGCCGCCTGCCCCGGGTCTTGCGCATCACCAGCACCGCCGCGACGAGGGCAACCAAAGCCACGATCGCAATTATCTCCATAGGCGCCGCTTACCCCACGAGCCGAGTCCGAACCGCTGTTTGCCCCGCCGATAACGCGGTAGTCCGTCGAAGAAGTGGCAGGCCGATTCTCCGAATTCCCCGCGCGCGACGAAGGGACGACGAAATACCATGACCGACCGCGATATTCCGTCCGAATTCACCCATCCGCCGACTCCGCCCGACGAGGACGCCGCGACACCGTGTGAGCAGGCGGGTCCGGCAGCCGACCAGCAGGGGCCCGCGCTGCGCAGCCCCACGGGTGCGCCGATTCCCGGTGACGCGAGCGTGCGCGCCCAGCAGGGGCCCCGGCTGACCACCCCGCAGGGCGCGGGGGTGGCCGACACCGATCACGCGCTCAAGGCGGGACCGCGCGGCCCGACGCTACTGCAGGACTTCCATCTGCGCGAGAAGATCACCCACTTCGATCACGAACGCATCCCCGAGCGGGTCGTGCACGCTCGTGGCACCGCCGCCCACGGTGTGTTCGTCGCCAACGGCGCCGCCGCGTCGCTGACCCGCGCGAAATTCCTGGCCGCCGACGCGCGCACCCCGGTCTTCGTACGGTTCTCGACGGTGCTCGGCTCACGCGGGTCGGCCGACACGGTGCGCGACACCCGCGGTTTCGCGGTGAAGTTCTATACCGGCGAAGGGGTCTACGACCTGGTCGGTAACAACATTCCGGTGTTCTTCATCCAGGAAGCGATCAAATTCCCCGATGTGATCCACGCAGGAAAGCCCGAGCCGGATCGGGAGATCCCGCAAGCGCAATCCGCCCACGACACTTTCTGGGATTTCGTCACGCTGCACACCGAGGCGACCGCCCATACCTTCTGGAACATGTCGGACCGGGCGCTGCCACGGTCGTTGCGGATGATGGAGGGATTCGGCGTCCACACCTATCGCCTCGTTGCCGAGGACGGCACGACGAGTCTGGTGAAATTCCACTGGAAGCCGCGCCTGGGCGTGCATTCGATGCTGTGGGAGGAAACGCAGCTCACGGCCGGTTTCGACCCGGATTTCCATCGCCGGGATCTGGCCGACACGATCGCGGCGGGCTACGCACCGGAATGGGATTTCGGCGTGCAGGTATTTCCCGACACTCCCGATCACCTCTTCGAGGGCATCGATCTGCTCGACCCGACCAAGATCGTCCCCGAGGAACTCGCGCCGGTGCGGACCATCGGCACCTTGCGGCTCACCGCGAATCCGGAGAATTTCTTCGCCGAAACCGAACAGGTGGCCTTCTGCCCCACACATCTGGTTCCGGGCATCGAGGTCACCGACGACCCACTGCTGCAGGGCAGGCTGTTCTCCTATCTCGACACCCAGATCAGTCGGCTCGGCGGCCCGAATTTCACCCAGTTGCCGATCAATACGCCGCACGCCGACGTCAACGACCTCTTTCGGGACGGGATGCACCAGGGTGCCGTCCACCACGGAGTCGCTGCCTACAAACCCAATTCGCTCGGCGGCGGGTGCCCCTACGCGGCGAGTTTCGCCGGCGAAGCCTTCGTCGAATCGCCGACACCCATTCCGCTGCCGACCGCGAAACTGCGGACCTCCGCCAACAGTGCGGGATCGGTGTCGTTCGCCGACCATTACTCGCAGCCGCGCATGTTCTATCGCAGCCTGACAACCGGCGAACAGCAGCATCTCGCCGATGCGTTCTCCTTCGAACTCGGGAAATGCCAGTCCGAGACGATTCAGCGGCGCGCTCTGCAGATGCTGGTCAATGTCGACGACGGGCTGGCCGACTACGTCGCCGGTCAACTCGGTCTCGACAAGCCCGCCCCGAACAGCGACCATGTCGACCTCGCGCCGAGTCCCGCGTTGTCGCAGCGACACGGCAGTTTCCCGGTGGACGGGCGAACGGTGGCGCTGCTGGTCGATGACACCACCTCGGGCGACGCGATACGGGAGGTCTCGACCGCGCTGGAAGAGGCCAGGGTCCGGCCGATGGTTGTCGCGGCGCGCGGCGGTGTCATCGACGGTGTGCCGGTGGCGCGGACTTTCGCCACGATGCGATCGGTCGAATTCGACGGCGCGCTGTTGCTGGCCGCGCCGGCGGACTCCCGCGTGAACCTGCTGGTCGAGGAGATGTGGCGGCACGGCAAGGCGATCGCCGCGGTCGGCACCGCGGCCTCGGTGCTGCAGCGCAACGACATCGAACCCGATGCACCGGGAATCACGGTCGCCGACGCGGTGGCAGCGACGAGCGCGCTGCTCACCGATCTGGCCGAGCATCGTGCGTGGGCGCGCATCGAAGCCGGCTCC
>NZ_JBHWZY010000221.1:0-8896 GCF_042727815.1 Nocardia sp. NPDC060220 | reverse complement strand
CCCGTGTGCACTGCCACGAGGGCTCAGCGCAGCCCGGCGAAGAAGGTCCGGATGTCGGCGACGTGCGCGGTGGGTTCTTCCATCGCGACGAAATGGTTGCCCGGATTTCCCGACGGCCAATGGGTGATCTTGTTGCCGTGATCGGCGAGTGTGCGCATGAGCGGTGAACCGCCACCGTAGACGCCGGTCGGCACCAGGTTCTGGTCGGTGGGCCAGCCGAACCCGCCGCCGGTGCGCAGTCCGTCGTACATCGGCCAGGACGAGGTGCCGGTGGTCTGGGTGAACCAGTACAGGGCGATATTGGTCAGCAGGTGGTCGCGCTCGATCACGTCTTCGGCGCGGTCGGCCATATAGGCGAACTCCTGGAACTTCTGCATCATCCACGCCAGCAGTGCGACCGGCGAATCGTTCCAGCCGAGGGCGAACGTTTGCGGGGCCGCCCGCAACAGGGCGTGGTGGTCGACGCCGCCGGTCATCCACTGCTGCATCTGCGCCCACTGCGCGCGATCATCGGCCGACATCGCGGGCACGTCGGCCTCGGTCGGCATGCCGATCCCGCCGTCGAGATGCACGCCGATCACATGTTCCGGGGCGGCGAGCGCCATCTCCGGCGCGACGTAGGCGCCGAGGTCACCGCCCTGCGTGCCGTAGCGGTCATAGCCGAGGCGGTCCATCAAAGTGGCCCACATCGCGGCGACCCGTGCGGTGGTCATGCCGGGTTCGCGCGGCGCCGCCGAGAAGGCGAAGCCGGGGACGGACGGGATCACCACGTCGAAGGCGAGTGCGGGATCGAGACCGTGAGCGCGCGGATCGGTGAGCGGGCCGATGGTGCGGGTGAACTCGACGAACGAGTTGGGCCAGCCGTGGGTCAGCAGCAGCGGCACCGCGTCGGGCTCGGGGGAGCGCACGTGCACGAAATGGACGTCGAGGCCGTCGATCTCGGTGATGAACTGGGGAAACGCGTTCAGCGCGGCTTCTTGTGCCCGCCAATCGAATTCGTTCGCCCAGTACGTGGCGAGCTCGCGGAGGTACTCGGTGGGGATGCCGCGTTCCCAGCCCTCGCCCGGCAGCGGAGCCGCCCAGCGCGCCCTGCTCAGCCGGTCGTGCAGATCGTCGATGTCGGCCTGGGGGATGTCGATGTGGAACGGGCGGATGGTGGTCATCGGGACTCCTCGTCGTCGGTGTGATGTCGACGTTATCGACTATCTAGGACAGTTCTGGTCCTAGATGTGCGCGAGAATGGAAAACATGACCGACACCGCCGCCCGCCTGCTCCGCCTGCTCTCCCTGTTGCAGATGCCACGGGAGTGGCCGGGCAGCGAACTGGCCGACCGGCTCGGCGTCACCGATCGGACCGTGCGACGCGACATCGACCGCCTGCGCGACCTGGGCTATCCGGTAGTCGCCGCGATGGGTGCGGCAGGCGGCTACCGGCTCACCGCGGGCTCGGCGCTCCCACCGCTGATCCTCGACGCGGACGAGGCCGTCGCCGTCGCGGTGGGGCTGAGAGTCGCCGCGGGACAGGCGGTCGCGGGCATCGAGGACGCGTCGGTGCGAGCCTTGACCAAACTCGAACAAGTCCTGCCCGCGACACTGCGCAGACGAGTGCGCGTGGTCGGCGCGGCGGTCACGGTCCGAGCGGGCGAGGGCCCCACCGTAGACCCGGAGGTCCTCACCACCCTCGCCGCCGCCGTCACCAACCGAGAACGCCTCCGCTTCACCTATCGCGACGCCACCGGCGCCGAGTCCCGCCGCCACACCGAACCCGCGGGCGTCGCCGCCGCAGGCCGCCGCTGGTACCTCGTCGCCTACGACCTCGACCGCGACGCCTGGCGCAGCTACCGCGCCGACCGCATCGAAACCCCCCACCCCACCGGCGCCCGGATCGCCCCCCGCGACCTCCCCGCCGCCGACCCGGCCGACTACGTCGCAGGCCGCCGAACCGACTGGGCCACACCCGAATACCAGGTGGATGTCACCATCGAAGCTCCACGCGGCCGAATCGCAGGCCGGCTCGGCGAGGAACCGAACACCCTTCGCGCCGACAGCAACACCACCTGCCGCCTCACCGCCACCCGAGACGACGACCCCACCTGGCTCGCCGGACAACTGACGTCCCTGGGAGTGCCGTTCCGCGTCCATGATTCGCCTGAACTGACCGCGGCATTGCGTGCCCTCACGAGTCGCCTGCAAGCCGCCCTGGGTGCTTGAGCGACCGCCCGTGCTCGTTCGAGCGTCTCGGATGGTCACCGATGAGGTTGCCGCCATCGACCATCTGCCCGTGAGGAAAGCGGCCCGGTAACTCTCCCCACCTGCACCGGGTTCGACAGCCCGATGCAGGTGCGGAGAACACTCAGGGGCGGGCGGCGACGGCTTCGACCTCGAACAGGACATCGGGGGTGGCGAGGCTCGCGACGCCGATGAGGGTTTGGGTGGGAGGGGTTGTGCCCCAGTTCGCTTGGACGGCACCTGCGATGGGGCCCAGTTTGCTGACGTCGTGATTCACGACGTAGGTCCGGAGCTGGACGACGTGGCTGAGGTCGAGGTCGTGGGCGGCCAGGGCGGTGGCGATGTTACGGAAGGTTTGGTCGACCTGCTCGGTGAAGTCGGGGGAGACGACCGCGCCGTCGGGTCGGGATCCGTACTGTCCCGAGACGAGAACCAGTTCGGTACCAGCGGGGATGACGGCGGTGTGGCTGTAGCCGAAGGGGGTCGGGTCGTGCAGGCCGTCGGGGTTGACGATGGTGTGGCGCGCGTGGTCGATGTTTGTCATGGCGATGAACCTGCCAGGAATACACGACATCCTGTGTCGTGTATTCCTGGCATAGTTTTTCGTATGCGAGCTGACCGGTTGGTCTCCCTGGTGCTGCTGCTGCGGCGGCACGGTCAGCTGTCGGCGGACACCCTGGCTCGCGAACTGGAGGTGTCCACCCGGACTGTGCTGCGCGATATCGAGGCGCTGTCCACGGCGGGCGTTCCGGTCTACGCCGAACGGGGCAGGCACGGCGGGTTCGCGCTGCTGCCCGGATTCCGGACCGAGCTGACCGGGCTGAACCACGAGGAGGCGCTGGCCTTGCTGATCGCCGGATCACGGCGTGGCGCACAGGCATTCGGGCTCGGCTCGGCGCTCGCGTCGGCCATGCTCAAGGTGGTCGACGCGCTGCCCGAAAGCTATCGGGAGACCGCGAGCGACGCGGCCGAACGATTGCTCATCGATCCCGAGACCGATCTGCTCTCGCGCCGGTTGGATGCCGAGGAGCTGCCCGACACGATCGTCAGCGAGGTCCGGCGCGCGGTGCTCGCCGGACACAAGCTGCGCATCCACTACGCCGCCGTCGACCAGAGCCCGGCATGGCGCACGGTGGACCCGATCGGCCTGGTCACCGTCCGAGGCCAAGGCTACTTGCTCGCCACCAGATCCGGCGCGGACCGCACCTACCGGCTGTCGCGGGTCGTGGCCGCCGAGGCGCTCGCCGAACCGGCCCAGCGACCGGACCGGGTCGATCTGGACCGGGCTTGGCAGGAGCGCAGCGCCCGCTTTCGCGCAGGCGGCGATCTCGTCACCGTACGGGTTCTGGTCGATCCGGTGCGGCGCGAGGAGTTGGTCGGCACCGCGGTGGCTGTCCACCGCGAAGAAGCGGACGACGACGGGCGACTGCGGCTGGAAGTGGCCTTCCAGGATCGCCGACACGCCGAATGGGCGATGTGGCAGCTCGCCGCGAACGCGGAAGTCGTTGCCCCGCAGTGGTTACGCACCACCCTGCGCGACCGTGCCGCAGCGATCGCGGCCCGCTACGCGGTGTCATCAGAACGATGATTCTCTTCGGCGCGCGCTGGGCGAACCCGTACCGCTGATCAGCCCACCGGAGCGGGTTCGCCCGGCATCCCTTCCAGGGTCAACCCGCCCTCGATCGTGTTGGGAACTCGGCGGCGGTTGGGGGAGCCCAGCGCCGTGGTGAGGTCGCCGCCGTCGTGTTCGGCGAGAAGCTCACCGCTGTCCCAGACGAGAAGGGTCGCGCTGACGGTGTTCTCGGCGGTGGAGTGGGCCAGGTCGTAGTGCGCGCAGCCGGGAACGTGGGCGTAGGTGATCCACAGGTCGTAGCCGGTCATGAACAGGTCGAGGTCGAATTGCACACTGAGGCCGAGCAATTCGCTGCGACCGTTGTCGTCGACGCCGGCGAAGGCTTCGTCGAGAGCGAGTAGGCGAGGCGCCTGCGGGTCGGCGGAGTCGAGCATCACGTGGGCGGCGGCGAACAGGGGCAGGTGCAGGGAGACCGACTGTTCGCCGCCGGAGAGGGCGCTGTGCCGGGCGACGGTGAGCTTGTCCTCGGTGCCGTCGCCGGAGATCAGCGTGAAGGAGAAGACTCGCCACGTCCGGTAGTCGAGAGTCGCGGCGAGGATTTCGGGGTACGAACGCTCCGGGTGCGCGGTGCGGGCGGCGCGGATCTCGGCGGCGAAGTGGGCGCGCACCGAGCCGAGGTCTTCCGGGCTCAGGGCGGTGGTGTCGCGGTCGAGGAGTTTGCACATGGAGCGCGCGGACTCCGACAACCCGTCGGCGAGGATCCAGTGCACACCGATGGTGTTGCCCGACGACATCCGCCGCTGCTTCATCTCCGCGCCCATGCGGGAGATGAGTTCGCGAGCGTCGGTGGTGCGTTCGTGGATCTGCTGGGCCAGACCGGTGAGCAGCGCGTCTTCGAGGATGCGCCGCTCGGCATCGGTGAGCAGCAGTTCCTGGTCGCGGCGGGCGGCGTCGATGCGGGCGGCGAAGTCGGCGAGGGCGGCCTGGCCGTTCTCGTCGTGGACGGCGACGACGGTGAGTCCGTCGGCGGCGTCCCAGTTCAGCCGGTAGTCGCGGCCGGAGGCGGTGAGCGCGGCGTCGAATTCCTGGAGAGCGGTGGTGACCGCGGACCGGGTGGACTTGCGACCCGCCTCGGTGGCGCGGACCTGGCTGGTGGCGGTGTCGAGGTCGGCGAACAGGGCGGCCACCTCGTCGGGCAGCACCACCGGATCGGTTTCCGGCCCCGCGGCGACGATGCGGTACTGCAGTTGCTCCGGGGTGGACCACGCGGCATCGCTACTGGGCCAGCGGTGTTCGACCGAGGCGCCGAGCAGGCTCAACAGGTCGGGTCGGGCGTACGGGGCCAGTGAACGCACCTCGGCGAGCACTTCGGTGAGTGCGGTGGCGAGCGCTTCGTTGGCGGTGCGAGAGGCCGCCTCGGCATCGCCGACCGCTTCGATGGCGGCATTGGCGGCCTTGCGCGCGGCCCGCTGCTCGGCCTTGGCCGCCTCGATGGCACCGCGGGCCAGGTCGAGATCGCGGTCGATGTCGGCGGCACTGGCGCCCAGCGCTTCGCGCAGCGTTTCGAGTTTGCGCTGCTGCTCGGTGTAGCCCAGTCGGGCAGCCTCGGCCTCTTCGGCGAACGCCTCGGCCAGTGCCCGCGCCTCGTCGTGCCGGTCGGCGCCCTCGCGTTCGCGTTCGCGCTCGCGTTCGTGTTCGGCGCGTAGGCGGAGCAGTCCCGTACCGGTGTTCTCGAAATGGCGGATCGCGGCGGCCAGCGCGTCGAGTTCGCGTGCCTCGCGCGGGGTTCGATGCGCTTGGGCGGCTGCGCGCACCTTCTTGTCCAGGGCCGCGACTTCGGCGACGGCCTGGTCGAGTTCGCGCTCGGACTGGGTGGCGGCCTCCACCCTCGACCGCATCAGGCCGGCGGCCTCGGACACGGCACGCAGGGCAGACGTCACCGCCGACGGGCGCGGCAGTGCCTTGGCGCCGGCCGACAGCGCGGCCAATTCGGCAGTGGCGCAACTATCTTCGTCCCTTGCCGCCTGATGTTCGGCAGTAGCGGCCTCGATCGCCGCCTCGATCTCGGCGAGCCGGGACTCACGCCTGCGCGCTCGCGCGGTGGTCCCGATGAACTCGGCTTCGGGCTTGTGGTGGTGTCCGATCAGAACGCCCTGCCGGAAAGTTCCGGCGAGGCCGACCACGACCTGCGGCGCGGCGGCAGTGGTCAGTGCGGTGAGGGTGGCGCCGGTGACCAGCCGAGTGGCATCGCCGGACACGGATCGTTCTGCGTCCGGCGTGTCATCGGTCGTCGTACCCGGCTGTGCGGATGTGTCGTGGAGGGCGATGGAGGCCAGCACCGCGGCAACGGTCTCGGTAGGCACGGTGAGATCGGCCGAATCGTCCTCGACGACAAGGACATCGGCGAGAGTACGGCCGGACGGGCGCTGATCGATCGGCAAGGGCAGCAGGAAGTGCTCGGAGTCGATGCCGGCGGGCAGACTCGGGCCACAGATCCAGCTGTCGAGGAGACCGCTGGACTGCAGTGCCGCCTCGATACCGGCCGCATCCCGCGGGGACACCGAGTCGGCGAACCGCACCAGCTGCCAGAGCGGCGCACCCGGAAGTCCTTCGCGGACACCGGTTCTGGCGGGATGGGCCGGGGGAGCGTCGTCGTGCTGGGCGGCGATCTGTGTGCGTTCGGCGACCAGGGCATCGCGGCGCACGGCAGCGGCGGTGGCACGGGAGCGCGCCTGCTCGCGGCGGGTGCGGATCTGCTCGCGCAGCGGCTCGCACCACTCGGACAAGACCTCGGAGGCGGAGGGAATGTCCTCCACGCCCGCACCGGCCATGGCGGTGTCGAGCGCTGCGAACAAGCCGGCGGTGGTGTCGGACGTCACCTTTCGGCGACGTTCACCTTTTCCGTCCTGTCCGTCGGGATTGGCGTCCGAGCGACCGTCGTGCGCCCCTGGTTCGGCAACGGCCCCGAAGATCTCGCTGTGCGCGTTCCACCAGGTGCGCAGGGCGGCGGCGGATTCGCTGCGGGCCAAGGCGACCGCGGCTTCGGCATGGGCGACTTCGGCGGCGGCCGAGTCGCGCAGTTCGACAGCGCGTTCGGCCAGGCGCTCGGAGCGGGTGCGGTCGGCGGCGGCGGTTTCCCACTTGCCCACTGCTTGTCGCACCGCACGCACGTCGGCATCACGTTCCTCCGCGTGGCCGCGCACCGCCGCGGTGAACTGGTCGCCGCGGCCCTCGGCGCTCGGTGGGGTCCATTCGATGCCCGCCTCTTCGGCGGCGGCACGGACCGCGTCTTCGCCGCGGACGAGGGCGGCGGCCGCTGTGCGGACCGCTTCGGTGGCGCGAGAGGCTTCCTCGGCGCGGCGTTGCAGCGTGTGCGAGGCTTCGGCGGCCTTGTCGCGGTGGGCCGCGGCGGAGGTTTCGAGGCGGCGGACGGCGTCGGCCAGGTCGTCGAGTTGCTGTTTGCCCTCGTAGGCGCTGGAGCGCTGGAGATTCTCGCGGTCGGCGATGGCCTGCTCATAGGCCTGGTCGGCGTTCTCGGCCCTGGTCTCGGCTTCGGTGCGGTCGGTGTCGCGGCGGGTACGCAGAGCGGTCGCGGCGAAGAGCGCGGTGGCGGCGTTGGTCACGGCATCGAGGCGGGCGCGGAGCTGGTCGACGTCCGTTTTCGCCTGTACCGCAAGGTATTTGCGGTACACATCGACGAATCGGCGAGTGGCGGTATCGGCTTGGACGAGCCCGTCGAGGGTGCGGCCGACCTCCTCCATATCGCTGAACGAGCGTGCGGCGTCGAGGATCAACTGCTCGTCGAGGGGCCGAAGGCCGTCGGTGAGTGCCTGGGAGAGGCCGCGCGGGTCGAGATTCTTGGCGAGCTGGGGCCTGCGCAGGGTGAGGATCAGATTGATCAGCTGGTCGTAGCGCTGCACGCCGAGCCCGAACATGCGCGCGTCGATCGCCGCCCGGTACTCGACGGGCCGGTCCACGATGGCGTCGCTGCCGATCTGCTCGGCCAACTGCTTGCGGGTGAGCGGGCGGTCGTCGGGACCGATGAGCGAGAAGTCGACCCCGGCGCGACCGTCGGCGACGAAGTACCAGCGGGTCACCTTGTCCGACGAGCGGGTGGCGCGCATGCCGATGCCGACGGTGACAGTCTCCGGGTCGTCCCAGCTGCCGCGCGCGAACTCCATCCACACATACGAGTAGGCCGATTCCTGCTTGCGATAGAGCAGATTCGACTTCATGGTGCGTTCTTCACCGGCGAACGGGTTCAGCCTGCGTGGTTCGATCCGTCCGTCCAGGACGAACGGGAACAACACTTCCAGGGCCTTGGTCTTGCCGGAGCCGTTGGGACCGCGCAGCACCAGGCGCCCGTCGGCGAAACTGAACTCCTGGTCGCGGTAGTCCCACAGGTTGACGATGCCGGCCCGGGTCGGGACGAACCGCACTCCGCCGTGAATGAGTGACATGCTCAGACCCCTCCCTCTCCGGTGCTGCCGTCGGTATCGGCGGCGGTGACGAACAATTCCTCGGCCTTGCGCACACGCACGGTGACCACCGCGCCGCGATATCTGGCCAGCGCGGGCAATACCAGCAGCCCGTCCTCGACCGGCCGGATCAGCCGCAGCTTGGTGAGCAGCGCGAGGACCTCGGTGGTGAGCCCGCCGACATCGGCCTGCCACTGGGCGGCGAAGGTCGCGCCGTAGCGGTCGGTGAGCGCGGTGACGGTCGTGCGCACCCAGGCGTCGTCGAGGAACGGATAGGTGACGGGTTCGAGGTCGTCGAGGTCGTCGGTGAAATCCGGGGCCGGCGTGCTGGTTTCGAGGTCCTCGGCGAGCGGGGCGAACACGCCCGCAGTGGGGATGGACGCATCGAGGTGCGCGAGCAGGGTGTCATCGGGGATGAGCGCGCCGGGGCGCCGGGGGATCGGGTTGTCGATGTCGAGGACCGTGTCGGCGATCTCGCCGATCAACAACAGCGCCACCTGCGCCAGGGTTCCGGTGCCGGGGAAGCGGGTATCGGACAGTCGTCCCGAGTTGTCGATCAGCGCCACACCTTCGGCCCGGCGTTCGGCGCGCAAGCCGGTGCAGTGTTCGACCTCGC
>NZ_JBHWZY010000220.1:0-8918 GCF_042727815.1 Nocardia sp. NPDC060220 | reverse complement strand
CTCGGTGGCCCCGGCTGCGGGTGATCGGGGTCGACGCCGTCGGCTCCCGGATCTTCGGCCAACCAGATCGCCGCCGGCTGATGCGCGGTCTCGGCAGCAGCATCCTGCCCCGCAATGTCGCCTACGCCGACTTCGACGAGGTGCACTGGGTCGACGCCGCCGAGGCGGTCGCGTCGTGTCGCCGGATCGCGGCGGCCACCGGCATCGCGGGCGGCTGGAGCACCGGCGCCGCCGCCCTGGTCGCGGGCTGGGTAGCCGAGCGCGAACCCGGCGCCCGCGTGCTGACCGTGTTCCCCGACGGGCCACACCGCTACCTGGGCACCATCTACAACGACGACTGGTGCCGAACCAACGGTCTTTTCCGCGCGCCCGCCACCGCACCCACCACGATCGCCACCCCGGACAGCGCCGAAGTGCTCGGCTGGGGCCGATGTTCGATCGTCCGCGACCCTGCCGCCGAGGTGAGCGCGTGACCCCCGCAACGGCTTTCCAGCGCGGAACCGGCAGATGAACGGCATCGACACCTTCCGCGCGCTACCGGGCGCCGTCCGGCTACTGCTCGTGAATCATCTTGTGGGGCATATCGGTTTCTATCTCCTCGTACCGTTTCTGGCCGACTACCTCCTCGACGACCTCGCGCTGTCGGCGGCCGTTGTCGGAATCGTGCTCGGGGTGCGCAATCTCAGCCAGCAGGGTCTGTTCCTCGTCGGCGGCTCGGCGGCCGACCGGCTCGGCGCGCGCGGCGTGATCATGGTCGGCCTGGCGATCAGGGCACTCGGCTTCTCGCTGTTCGCCGTCGGCGGTTCGCTGCCGGTGGTGCTGGCGGCCTCGGTGCTCACCGGTTTCGCTGGGGCACTGTTCAATCCGGCGGTCCGCGCGTTCATCGCCCGGGACAGCGGTGCGCATTCGGCGCAGGCCTTCGCGCTGTTCAACGTCTTCGGCAATGCGGGCTCCGCGATCGGACCGGTACTCGGCACCGTGTTGACAGCGGCGGGCTTCCGGATATCGGCCTTGGTCGCGGCGGCGATCTTCGCGGTGCTGGCCTTGGTGCAATGGCTGCTGCTGCCCGCGCGACCGGTGCCCGCGCACGAGGGTGGGGTCGGTGCCGACTTCGCGACGGTGTTCACCGATCGCCGATTCTGGGCGTTCACCCTCGCGCTGATGCCGATGTTCGCTTTGCAGAGCCAGATCTACTTCCTGTTCACCCTGCAAGCGCAGGACAGTGCCGGGCCCGGTCACGGTCCGGCGGCGGTGGCGGCGCTGTTCGTGGTCGAGACGATCGCCGTGGTAACGCTCCAGGTTCGGGTCACCACGGTGCTGGCGCGCCGACCACAGCGTGGGCCCGCGATGGCGCTCGGGATGGCCGTCATGGGAGCCGCGTTCCTCCTGCCTCCCGCCGTCGCGGGGGTGGTGCCGTTCGAGGGAAACAGCGTGGTGGGCACAGTGATCCGGATTGCTCCGGTGGTCGCGGCCGCGGTGCTGCTCGCGATCGGCGTGACCGCGGTGCAACCCTTCGTCAACGAGGCGATCGGCCGCTTCGCCGGAACTCGGCTGACCGGAACCTATTTCGGCGCGTTCTATCTGGCGTCCGGCATTTTCACGGTCGTCGCCACCTCGATCACCGGCGCCGTCCTCGACCACACCGGCGGCCCCCTGAGCTGGCCGCCCTCACTGCTGTGCGCCGCGGCCGGTGTGCTGTCGGCCCTCGCGCTGCTGTGGCTACACCGCCGGAACCTGCTGCCCGGCCCCGCAGCGATCCGGCCCGAACTCGCACCGGTCACCGACGACAACACCCCCAGCGAAAGGCGATGACTCCGATGAACATTGAACTCGCCACGCCGGGAATCGGTGTCGGCCGCGCCTACGGAAGCTGCGGCGAACTGCTCCAGGGCGTCACCGAACAGAATCGGCATTTCCTGGTCACGCTCCCCATTCGGCGCGGCACGGTGGCCGTCTTCGAGCCGGGCGGCGACCGCATAGATGTTGTGCCGGAGGGCAAGTCGAAGGCGGCGCGACTCGCGAGCGGGATGGTCGGCCGATCGCGCGTGCTGGGTGGCGGGCGACTCACCCTGCACAGCGAACTTCCCGAAGGCAAGGGGTTGGCCAGCTCCACCGCCGATCTCGTCGCCACCGCCCGCGCGGTCGCCGACGCCGAGGGTCGCTCGGTGCCCGTCGCGGAACTCGAAGCCGACCTGCGCGCCATCGAACCGTCCGACGGCGTCATGTACCCGGGCACCGTCGCCTATTTCCATCGCGAGGTGCGGTTACTCGCCCGCCTCGGCACCCTCCCGGCACTGACGATCGTCACCGGCGACGAGGGCGGCTCGGTCGACACCGTCGAATTCAACCGGGGCGAACCCGGTTTCAGCGCCGCCGACAAACGCGAATTCGACAGGCTGCTCGGCGAACTCGGCCCGGCGATCACCCACGGTGACATCGCCGCGATCGGCGCGGTGGCCACCCGCAGTGCCGTGCTGAGCGCCGCATCGCGTGACCGTCCGCATCTGGACGCGACCATCCGGGCGGCGCGCGCCATCGGCGCGGCCGGAGTCGTCGTCGCCCACAGCGGCACGACCACCGGAATCCTGCTCGCCGACAACGATCCACGTCTGCGCGAGCAGGTCCTCGCCGCGCACGAGGTCTGCGCCGCCTTCGCCTGCTCGGTGGCGGTGCATCACTCGTGGCGACCCGGCATACAGCGCGTTCCCACCGTCGATCACCCACACCCGGTGACGATTCCCCGAACAGAGAGCTCTCCGCGATGATCACCGTCGACCAGATCCGCTTTACCTACGACGGCCGAATCACGCTCGACGACATCAGCTTTCGTGTGGCACCCGGCAGCACGCTCGGACTGATCGGCCCCAACGGTTCGGGAAAGTCCACGCTGCTGCGGCTGATGTACCGGGCGCTGCGCCCGGCGGGCGGATCCGTCGTCGTCGACGCGGTGCCGGTGGAGCGGCTGCGCGGGCGCGAGCTCGCGAGTCGCCTCGCCGTCGTCGCACAGGAAGCGCCGCCGGATACGCCGGTCACCGTGGCCGAGACCGTGCTGCTCGGCAGGTCGCCGTGGGTCGGTGCGTTCCAGGGGTATTCGCGCGCCGACCGGATCGCCGCCGCGGCCGCGCTCGAACACGTGGGGGCGCGGGCGCTGGCCGACCGCCGTTTCGCGACGCTCTCCGGCGGCGAACGCCAGCGCGTCCTGATCGCCAGAGCACTCGCCCAGCAGGCCGACCACCTGCTCCTCGACGAACCCACCAACCACCTCGACATCCGCTACCAGCACGAATTGCTCACCCTGGTCCGCGGTCTCACCGCGACCACCACGATCGTGGTGCTGCACGAGCTGAACCTGGCCGCCCGCTACTGCGACCGCCTCGTCCTGCTCGACCAGGGGCGCGTCGCCGCCGCAGGCACTGTCGCCGAAGTCCTGACCCCGCGGATCCTCGAACCCGTCTACAAGATCCCCGTTCGCCGAACGTCGGCCTTCGGCGCCGTCCAACTCCTCTTCGGCCCGGCTGCCGAACCTCCCGCCACAACACTTCCGTCCGAGACCAGAGAGGCGGCCACCACATGACCGCGACCCTGGTGGCCGATCCGGCCATCGACGACCTCGATCACGCCCGCCACCGCGGCCGCGCAGTGCTGCTGACCGCCGGGCTCACCATCGCGCTCGCCTGCACGCTGGTGGTCGCAGCCGGACTCGGGCCGGTCGCCGTCCCGCCGGGCACCGTGGCGCGGATCATCGGCCACCATGTCTTCGGTCACCCGGTAACCGTCGATTGGAGCGCCTCCCAGGACTCCATCGTCTGGTTGGTGCGGGTGCCGCGCGTGCTGCTCGGCGCACTCGTGGGCGCCGCCCTGGCGATCACCGGCGCCGTCTTGCAGACCATCGTGCGCAATGTGCTCGCCGACCCCCACATCCTCGGCGTCACCTCGGGCGCGTCGACCGGCGCGGCGGTGTATCTGCTGTTCGGGGTCGCCGCGGCGACCACCGCCACCGCCCTCGCGGCGAGCGCGTTCATCGGCGCGTTGATCGCCACCGCGCTGCTGTTCGTGATCTCGCGGATCAACGGCCAGCTCACCTCGCTGCGGCTACTGCTCGGCGGGGTGACCATCGGCTACATCTTCTCGGCCGCGACCAGCTTCCTGATCTTCGCCTCCGACCGGCCCGAAGGCGCGCGCACCGTGCTGTTCTGGCTGCTCGGCTCGCTCGCGCCTGCCGCCTGGTCCTCGGTGGCGACCACCGTCGCCGTCGTCGCGGTGGCACTGGTCGCGGTGCTGTTGATGGCGCCCCGGCTGGACGCACTGGCCGCCGGTGACGACACCGCGCGCACGCTCGGCATCGCACCGAATCGCATTCGGCTGTGGGCGTTGCTGATCGTCGCACTCGCGGTCGGCGCGGTGGTCGCCGTCGCCGGGGCGATCGGCTTCGTCGGGCTGATCGTGCCGCACGTGGCCCGGCTGTGTACCGGTGGCACACATCGGCACCTACTCGTGGTCAGCGCGCTGATCGGCGCGCTCTTCCTGGTGATCGCCGATGTGGCGGCACGCACCGTCTTCGCGCCACGCGAACTGCCCATCGGGATCGTCACCGCCGCCGTCGGCGCCCCACTGCTCCTCGTCCTGATCCGCCGCTTCCGTGCCACCGGCGAGTCCTGAAACCCGCACTCCACCCCCGCTGTCCCGGTCACGACGACCGGGCGAAATCCCCCCACCGATCGATGAGGACCACCACCGTGTTCACCCGTGTCATCTCCGCCCGCCGCTCCGCTGTTCCCGTACTCGCCCTCCTCACCAGCGCGATCGTTACCGGTTGCGGCACACCAGCTCCCGCCACCGCACCCTCGGCAAGCGGTTTCCCGCTGACGATCTCGAGCTGCGGTCGCGACGTCACCTTCTCCTCGCCCCCACAGCGCGTCGTCACGGTCGGTTCCATCGCCGCACCGCTGATCGCGGCCGCGGGCGCCGCGGGCCGCATCGTCACCCGCACCTTCGAAGCCGCCGCCTTCCCCGGCCAGTACGGCGAGGCATTGCAGGGCATCGAAATCACCGCGCCCACCGCCGAACTCGCCCGCGAGGAGATCATCAGCCGAGCCCCCGACCTGGTCGTGAGCGTCGAAGGTCTCTCGGTGACCCCCGACGACCTCGCCCAGGTGGGCATTCCGCTGATCGTGACCCGCGGCTACTGCCGCGACGCGGCCGGCACCTTCGAGGACGTCTTCGCCGACATCGCCCTCTACGGAAAGCTCTTCGGCACCGAGAGCGCAGCCGACACCGAGGTCACGACACTGAAGCAGCGAGTACAGGCGGTGACCGAACGGCACAGTGGCACAACGACTCCCCGTCCCGCCGCCGCCCTGATCCTGTCGCGCGACGGCGCCCAGCTCAAGGCCTATGGCGCGAAGAGCACCGTCCACGAACAGCTGAAGATCCTCGGCCTCGGCAATGTCTACGGCCAGATCGACAAGCGCAACTTCGAAGCCAACACCGAAACACTCATCGCCGCCGATCCCGAAGTGATCATCCTGCTCACCCAGGGCGACCAGACACCCGACTCGGTGCGCACCGCCCTGCGCCAACGTCCCGAACTGGCCGGGCTGCGCGCGATTCGGGAGAACCGGATCATCGTGGCGCCCTTCGGTTACACCGGGCCCGGACCGGTAGCCGTCGAGGGTCTGGAAGTGCTCGACCGCGAATTGGCGCAGCTGCGATGACCGCCACCACCACCGGCTACCTCGTCCGCGAGGCAGGCACCGCCGATCTCGCGGGCGCGCGCAGCGTCATGCTCGACACCT
This sequence comes from Nocardia sp. NPDC060220, assembly GCF_042727815.1. Lineage (NCBI taxonomy): Bacteria > Bacillati > Actinomycetota > Actinomycetes > Mycobacteriales > Nocardiaceae > Nocardia > Nocardia sp. NPDC060220. The sequence goes on along the minus strand of NZ_JBHWZY010000220.1, from coordinate 3,123 downwards.
TCTACCAGGTGTTCGGCATCGGCTATCTGCCCGAATATCACCAGGACGTGATCGACCCGGACACCGCCTATCTGCGGCATCCGCGCCACCGGCTGTGGGTCGCCGCGCACGAGGGCGTCATCGTCGGCACCACCGCGATCCGGGCGCAGGGGCCCGCCCATCCCCCACATCCGGCCGAGCTCGCGCGCCACTACCCCGACGAGACCACCGCGCAGCTGTTCCGGGTCTATGTGCGGCCCGAGCACCATCGACGCGGACTGGCCACCCGGCTCGTCACCGCGGCGGTCGAGCACGTACGCGCCACCCCGGTTTTCGAGCGGCTGTATCTGCACACCGACGCCCGGACACCCGGTGCGCTCGAATTCTGGCTGACCTTCGGCCACATCGTGTGCGACGCCCGAGGGCCACACGGCGGCTTCCAGACGGTGCACCTGGAGATTCCGCTGGATCGCGGCGATCAACAGCCGGTCTGACGGTTCCCTGCTGGCGCGGTGACGGCATACACGGCACTATCGAACGCGTGGAACACTTGCGAATCGCGCGACGTTCGGGTGCTGTGTCGTGACCGCGCTGGCTCCCGGCGAGAACCGGCCCGCGCCCGGTGACCAACTGACCGTCACGGTCGCGAGTTCAGCGTCGGTCGACGTGTCGGCCCTGCTGGTGAACGCGGCGGGCAAGGTGCGTTCCGACGCCGACTTCGTCTTCTTCAATCAGCCGACCGGGCCGGGCGTGGTGTACCGGCACGGCAACGGCGGACCCGATGTGGTGGGCGTGCAGACCTCGGCGTTGCCCGCCGATGTGGACAAGGTGGTGGTCACCGCGAGCCTCGACGGTCGTGGACCCGCGACGTTCGCCGCCGTCGGCACCTTGACCACCACCATCGAATCCGGTTCCACCGCACTGACTTTCCCGATCCCCGGACTCACCACCGAGAGCGGTGTGGTGTGCGTGGAGATCTATCGCCGCAACGGCGCGTGGAAGGTCCGCGCGATCGGTCAGGGTTACGACGACGGGCTCGCGGGCATCGCGTCGGCTTATGGTGTGAACCTCGACGACGAGCCCGAACCCGCTGCGGCGCAGGGTAATTCCGGTGCCGTGGCGGGTATGGCCGGCGACTCCCGAAGTACCCCCGGACCAGGCCACCCGCCGCCGCACCCTCCCGGTTTCCATGCCCCGATGCCGCCCGGCCAATTCGCGCCGCCGCCTGGGGCACCCCATGTTCCCGGTCAGCCGGGGACGCCGTCCGGCTACCCGGCCGCACCCCCGCCGGGCGCACCGGCCTACCCGCCACCCGCCTACGGACAGCCCGGCGGACCCGCTCAACAGCCAACGTATGCATCTCAGCAAGGAGCCCAGCCCGTGCACAGCGACCTGTTCGACCCCTCGCATGCCGAGGTCAACGGCCTCGGTATCCAGAAGCAGGGCGGCAAGATGGTGAAGGTCGGCATGAACGGGGAGGTGATGGCGCGATCCGGGTCCATGGTGGCTTACCAGGGTGACCTGAAGTTCGAGGCGCTCGGCTCCGGCGGCATCGGCCGCGCCATCCGCCAGCATCTCACCGGCGAAGGCGTGCCGCTGATGAAGGTGACCGGCCGCGGCGACCTGTTCCTGGCCAACAGCGCCGCCGACGTGCACATCATCGACCTCGACGGCACCGACGGGCTCACCATCAACGGCGCCAACGTCCTCGCCTTCGACTCCACGCTGCGCTACGACATCGGCCGCGTCCAGGGCGCCGCGGGCTACGCCTCCAACGCGGGCCTGTTCAACTGCGTCTTCACCGGCCGCGGCCGCATCGCCATCACCACCCACGGCACCCCGGTCGTCCTCACCGTCGACCAGGCCACCTACGCCGACCCGAACGCCGCCGTAGCGTGGTCGTCGAGCCTGCAGACCGGCATCAAGCGCAACGACTCCTTCGGCCTCGGCCGCCTGATGGGCCGCAGCACCGGCGAAGCGAGCACCCTCGCCTTCTCCGGCCGCGGCTTCGTCATCGTCCAGCCCTCCGAACTTCCCCCGGGCGGCCTCATCGGCGGCACCGGCGGCGGCCAGCAAGCTGGCACCGGCGGCAGCATCTTCGGCTGACCCGAACACGAAAAGGCCGATACCCGCGCGGTCGCGGGTATCGGCCTGTGTCCTGCCTGCTAGTTCGCGCGCTCCTTGCGGGCCTGGCGGCGGGCCTCACGCATGTCGTTGAGTTCCTGTTCCAGGCTCTCCGCGATGCGGAACTGGCCGGTGTCGTAGATGCTGGTCGGCTCGATCGCCTCGTAGCCGAAATTGGCTTCGGCAAAAGCCTTTTCGACCCGGGCCTCGATGTCGGAGATGGCGCTCTTGCGGGCGGCGGGAACCGAATCGGTGGCCGGCTCCGGCTTGGCCGGCTCCTTGGCGGGCTCCGGTGCCACAGCGGGCGCGGGAGCGGACTTCTTGGCGGTGGCCTTGTCCGCGGAGGACGGCTTGCCGATGCCGAAGCGCTTGCGCTTCTCCGGCGAGCGGCCGTTGCCGTTGGCAACCGGCTCGGTGGGGGTCCAGGCGGGTTCGCGGGTGATCGGCGTGGTAGCGGCCGTTTCGGTGGCAGCGATCGCCTCGGCGCGAGCCGCGCCCGTCATCGGCGGGGTGTAGGTGAGGCGGATACCCTCGGTGGCCTGGCGGCCGAGGATGTTGTCGGCGGGGTCGGGCAGGTCCCTGACCTGGCTGGTCGCGCGGGTGATGGCCAAGCCGTACCGGGCGCTGACCGCGTCGTGGATCAGTAGCGCGACACCGATCATCACCGGCGCGACCGCGTGCACGGCAACGTCGTACCACCGCCCTTCCCGCACGTAGGGGTACGTGTTGAGGGTGACGGTGAGCCCCAGCAGCGCGAGCTCGGCGAGCGCGACCTGGCGGCGGTTGTCGATCACGCCCCACTCGGCGACCTTGTTCGTGCCGACCATGATGATGATCAGACACACGCTGATCATCGCTTCGAGCAGATAGCTGAACCAGAACAGCGGATCGCTCGGCCCACCGGGCGCGATGTTCTGCTGCACGTTCACCGCGGACCACAGCATGCCCGCGCCGACCACGCCGGCCAGTGCCTTCAGCGACCACGACCGGTGCCGGTACAGCGAAGCGAGCTTCGCGTGC
>NZ_JBHWZY010000219.1:0-8921 GCF_042727815.1 Nocardia sp. NPDC060220 | reverse complement strand
GCCGCCCTCGGCCACCGAACCGACCCAGTCGCCCCTGACGCTCGCCCCCTAGGGTTCCTCAAGTGAGAGTTGTTCTGCTCGGTCCGCCGGGTGCCGGCAAAGGTACTCAGGCCGTCCTGCTGTCAGAGAAGCTGGGCGTTCCGCACATCTCCACCGGAGACCTCTTCCGCGCGAATATCAGCCAGCAGACCGCCCTCGGTCGCGAGGCGCAGAAGTACATGGACGCGGGCGACCTGGTCCCCAGCGACGTCACCAACCGCATGGTCGAGGCGCGTGTCGGCGAGCCCGACGCCGCGAACGGTTTCGTGCTCGACGGTTACCCGCGCACGGTCGATCAGGCCGACGCGTTGAAGAAGATCCTCGAGCACAACGGCACCACGCTCGACGCGGTGCTGTGCTTCGTGGTCGCCGAGGACACCGTGGTCGAGCGCATGCTCGCCCGTGGGCGCGCCGACGACACCGAGGACGTCATCCGCAACCGGCTGCGGGTCTACCGTGAGGAAACCGAGCCGCTGCTCGAGCACTACGACGGTCTGGTCGTGACCGTCGACGGCATCGGCGAAGTCGATGAGGTCAACGCGCGGGCGCTGAAGGCGCTCGGTCAGTAATCAGCGGATCGGAGTACTGAGGCCGGATGGTCTTCAACCGTAAGAAGAAGGTCGTGCCGTTCCGTTCGGCGGGCGAGCTGGATGCCATGCAGGCGGCCGGCGCGATCGTCGGTGCGACGCTGGTCGCCGTTCGCGCGGCGGCCAAGCCCGGCGTCTCGACGCTGGAGCTCGACGAGGTCGCCGAGGCGACGATCCGCGACGCGGGCGCTGTCCCGTCGTTCAAGGGCTATCACGGGTTCCCCGGCTCGATCTGTTCTTCGGTCAACGATCGTGTGGTCCACGGGATCCCCTCGGCGAGTGACATTCTCGTCGAGGGCGATCTCGTGTCCATCGACTGCGGCGCCATCCTCGACGGCTGGCACGGCGACTCGGCGTGGACGTTCGGCATCGGCACCATCATCGAGGCCGATGAGCTGCTGAGCGAGGCCACCAGGCTCTCCATGGAGACCGGCATCGCGGCGATGCTGCCGGGCAACCGGCTGACCGACGTCTCGCACGCCATCGAGCTGGGTACGCGCGCGGCCGAGCAGGCGCACGGCAGGCAGTACGGCATCGTCGACGGTTACGGTGGCCATGCCATCGGGCGCGAGATGCACATGGATCCGTTCCTGCCCAACGAGGGCGCGCCCGGTAAGGGCCCGCGCCTGGTGGTCGGGTCGGTGCTGGCGATCGAGCCGATGCTCACGCTCGGTACCACCGAGACCAAGACGCTCGACGACGACTGGACTGTGGTCACCACCGACGGGACGCGCGCAGCGCATTGGGAGCACAGCGTCGCCGTCACCGAGGACGGGCCGCGCATTCTCACGCTGCGCCCTGAGTAGTTCATCGACGGCTTTTCGGTGAAGTAATCGTTCTAATCTGTCTGGTCGCCTGCGCGATCCTGTATCTCTGAGTGATGAGATCCCGGATCGCGCTGGTCGCCGTCGGTTGCGCGGCCTCGGCCTTGCTCGTCGGCTGCGGTGAGCCGCCGCCGGACGCGCGCTATACGGGATCGGGCAACACCTACGGCACCGCGAACGCGGGTTTCGAGACCTGCATGGTGACCGACGCGGGCGGCGTCGACGACAAGTCGTTCAACGAATCCGGCTGGAACGGGGTGAAAGCCGCGATCGACGCCAACCCCGGCGTCTACGGCTCCTACCGCCAGTCCAACAGTTCCGCCGACTACGAACCCAACCTGCGAGCCTCGGCCGACGACGACTGCGATCTGGTGATCGGCGTCGGCGGCCTGATGGCCGAGGCGGTGGCACAGGTGGCCGCGGAGTACCCCGATCAGCGTTTCGCGATCGTCGACGCGCACGTCGAGCTGGACAATGTCTACTCGATGGAGTTCAACGCCGCCCAATCCTCTTATCTGGCAGGCTATCTCGCGGCGGGAGTGTCCAAGACCGGCCGGGTCGCCACCTGGGGCGGCATGCAGATCCCCGCGGTGACCATCTTCATGGACGGGTTCGCCGCCGGAGTGGCCGGGTACAACGCGGCGCACGGGACCGCGATCGTTGTGCTCGGCTGGGATGTCGAGGACCAGAACGGTTCGTTCACCGGCAATTTCGACGATACGAGCGCGGGCCGCTCGCTCACCGAGAACTTCATCGCCCAGGGCGCCGACGTGATCCACCCGGTCGCGGGACCGGTCGGCATGGGCGGGGCCTCCGCCGTGCAGGACTCGTCGAACGTTTCCATGATCTGGGTGGATTCCGATGGCTACGAGGCGGTTCCGGAGTACCAGGACATCATGTTGTCCTCCTCGATGAAGGACATCTCCGCCGCGGTACGGGTGGCGATCGACAATGCCTTCGGCGACGGCGTCACAGACGGACGGTACGTGGGCACCCTGAGTAATGCCGGGGTCGGGCTCGCGCCGTTCCACGATTTCGACGCGAAGGTGCCGGAGCCGCTGAAGCGGGAGCTCACCACTCTTCGGCGCGACATCGTCGACGGCAAGATCGTGATCTATTCCCCGGCCGCCCCGAAGCTGTAGAGGACAGGCGCATGCGACTCGAAGCACAGGGCTTGACCAAGGCCTTCGGAACATTTCTCGCCGACGACAGCGTCGACCTGGTGGTCGAACCCGGCCAGGTGCACGCGATCCTCGGCGAGAACGGCGCGGGCAAGTCGACCCTGATGAACATGCTGTACGGCATCCTCGAACCGACCAGCGGCCAGATCCTGATCGACGGCGAGCCGGTACGGCTGCGATCGCCGGGCGACGCCATCGCCGCCGGAATCGGCATGGTGCATCAGCATTTCAAGCTCGTCGGGCCGTTCAGTGTCGCCGACAACGTGCAGCTGGGTCGCGAACACGTCAAGCGGGGCGGCCTCGACCGGGCGACCGCGCGGCGGGCGGTGCTCGAGGTGTCCGAGCGGTACGGTCTGGCGCTGGATCCCGACGCTGTCTGCGAGGACCTGCCGGTCGGTGTGCAGCAGCGGGTCGAGATCGTGAAGGCGCTGTCCGGCAGGACCGATCTGCTGATCCTGGACGAGCCGACCGCGGTGCTCACCCCGCCCGAAGTGGCCGAGTTGCTCGGGATCATCCGCAATCTCACGGCCTCGGGGATGTCGGTGATCTTCATCAGCCACAAGCTCAAAGAGGTGAAGGCGATCGCGGACACGATCACCGTTCTGCGGCGTGGGCGGGTCGTGGCCGAGGCGTCGCCGCAGGACAGCGAGGCCGAGTTGGCGGCGGCGATGGTCGGGCGGTCGGTCGTGCTGACCGTGGATCGACCGCAGGCGCAGCCGGGCGAGATCGCCCTGGACATCAAGGATCTGACCGTGCTGGGCGAGCGCGGGACGCCGATGCTCGACGGACTGAGTCTGGCTGTGCGGGCCGGTGAGATCGTCGGGTTGGCCGGGGTCGAGGGCAACGGGCAGACCGAACTGGCCAGGGCGGTGCTCGGGACCATCACGCCCGAGAGCGGCTCGATCGAGATGGGCGGTATCCCGGTCACCGGGTGGAACCCGTACCGGCGGATCGTGGCCGGGCTCGGCTACATCCCGGAGGATCGCGGCCGCGACGGGCTGGCCGCCGATTTCACCGTCGCCGAGAACCTCGTCCTCAACCAGTACCGCGACAAACCCCTGTCGAATCGCGGCGTGGTCGACGCGGCGGCGGTACGAAAGCTGGCCGACAAGGCCATCGCCGATTTCGACATCCGCACCAGGGGGCCGGGGGAGCTGGTGTCGGCGCTGTCGGGCGGCAATCAGCAGAAGGTGGTGATCGCGCGCGAATTCTCCAGGCCGCGTTCGGTTCTGGTCGCCGCGCAACCGACGCGAGGAGTGGATGTCGGCGCGATCGAGTTCATCCATCGCCGTCTGGTCGCCGAACGCGACACGGGAACCGCCGTCCTGCTCATCTCCGCTGAGCTGGACGAGATCCTGGCCCTGTCCGACCGCATCGCGGTGATCCACAACGGGCAGATCGTCGGCGTCCTGGCCCCGGACACACCGCGCGAGATCATCGGTCAGCTGATGGCAGGCCACCGTCCCGCCGATCCAGCACCCGCGAGCTGAGGACACCCATGCCGAGTACGACCATCGAGCCGGACATCGACTCACCCGGCGAGCGTGAACCGGACAGGCGCGGCGTCGGCCGCACATTCATCGGGTACCTGACCGAAGCCAACAGCGTGATGGTGACGATCTATTCGTTGTTGCTGGCCTTCGCGATCGGGGCCCTGCTGATCATCGTCTCCGACGCGGCGGTGCGGGGTGCCTGGGGCTACTTCTTCAACCGGCCCGCCGATGCGCTGAGTTTCTCGTGGCAGGCGGTGAGCGCGGGCTATCGCGACATGTTCGAGGGCGCGATCATCGACTTCGGGCGGGTGCAGCAGTATGTCGACGGTGACGCCACCCTGGCCCAGGTGCTGCGCCCGATCTCGGAGACGCTCACCTACGCGACCCCGCTGATCTTCACCGGACTCGCCGTCGGCCTGGCCTTCCGGGCCGGACTGTTCAATATCGGCGGGCACGGGCAGTTCATCTTCGGCTTGCTCGGCGGCGTGGTGGTCGGGTTCGCGCTCGACCTGCCGCCCTTGCTGCATGTTCCGCTGGCCCTGCTCGCGGGTGCGCTCGCGGGCGGTCTGCTCGGCGCCATCCCCGGCGTGCTCAAGGCCAAAACCGGTGCGCACGAAGTGATCTCGTCGATCATGCTGAACAATATCGCTACTTACTTTCTGCTCTGGGCGTTGAGCACCACGTTCATCCACTCGACGACCTCGCAGGAACTGGTGTCCAAGCAGGTGGACTTCTCCGGCCGACTGCCCCGGCTGCTCGGCTGGGCGGGCTCGGGCCTGCGGGTCAGCGCGGGGCTGTTGCTCGGGCTGGCGCTCGCGGCCGGAATCTGGTGGCTGCTGCGCAAATCCACCTTCGGGTACCGGATCCGCGCGGTCGGTGCCAATACGCACGCGGCGGAAACGGCGGGTATCGATATCGGGCGCACGTTCGTCACCACGATGGCGGTGTCGGGCGGGCTGGCCGGGTTGGGCGGCGCCGCACTGGTGTTGGGGCTCAACCCGTACACGGTGAATCCGGGCACGGTCGCCGAATTCGGGTTCGACGGGATCACCGTCGCGCTGCTCGGGCGGGCGCATCCCGGCGGTATCGTCGCCGCCGCACTGCTGTTCGGTGCGCTGAAATCGGGCACGTTGCACATGCAGCCCGCCATTCCGGTCGAGATGTCCACGCTGTTGCAGGCGGTGATCGTGCTGTTCGTCGCCGCGCCCGCGCTGGTGAAAACCCTGCTGCACCTGCGCACACCGCGCGGTGGTCTCAACACTCTGGAAGCGAGGGGCTGGTGAGTACCACCACCGCGTCACCGGTCGTCACGGCCGAATCAGCCAGGCACGGTGTGGCCGGGGTGGTGCTCATCGTGCTCGGCATCGGTCTCGGCGTTCTCGGGCTGCTGTTCGTCAACGGTGGGCGGACGACCACCTTCCGATTGGATCAGACCGTCGAAAGTGGCTGGACCGTCAACACTCTCACGATCGTGCTGATCCTTGGCGTGGTGACCGTGGTGCTCGGTGGGGTGCTGGCGGCGCGGCCGCTCTCGCGGCGCGCGCACGGGGCGATCGTCGGCATCGCGGTGGCGGCCCTGGTGATCGCGGCGCTGTCGTGGGTGGTGACGCCGGGCGTCGGCTTCCCGGTGGAGTTCGTGCTGGCGTCGACGCTGTTCCTGGCGCTGCCGTTCATCTTCGGTGCGCTGTCCGGCGTGGTCTGTGAACGGTCGGGCGTGATCAACCTCGGCATCGAGGGCCAGTTCCTGGCGGGCGCGTTCACCGCGGTGCTGTTCTCCTCGATCACCGGCAGCCCCTACGCCGGGATTGTGGCCGCGGTGATCAGCGGCATGCTGTCGACGCTGCTGCTGGCCTGGCTCGCGACCCGCTTCGAGGTGAACCAGCTGGTCACCGGTGTCATCCTCAATCTGCTCGCGCTGGGGCTCACCGGCTTCCTGTTCGAACGGCTCATGCGCATGGACCATTCGCTCAACCAGCCGAGCACGGTGCCGCGCATCGGCGGGTTCCTCCACGACATCGGCCTCGGCTTCCTGACCGGCATCCCGGTGCTCGGGCCGGTGCTGTTCGACCAGAACCTGTTCGTCTATGTGGCGCTGGCCTGCGTGTTCGGGCTGTCGTATCTGCTGTTCCAGACCCGCTGGGGCCTGCGCACCCGCGCCGTCGGCGAACATCCGGCCGCGGCCGACGCCGCGGGCATCGACGTGAACCGCCTGCGCTTCTGGAACGTCACCTGTGCCGGTGCCCTGTCGGGTTTCGGCGGCGCCTTCTTCACCATCGCCAACAATGTGGCCTTCAGCAAGAATATGACCGCGGCGCTCGGCTTCGTGGCCCTGGCGGTGATGATCGTCGGCCGCTGGAAGCCGGTCGGCGCGCTGCTGGCCGCCCTGCTGTTCGGTTTCTCCAGCGCCCTGCAACGCTTCCTCAACACCATGCCGGGCAACCCGATCCCCACCGAATTCCTCGGCATGCTGCCCTACGTGGTCACCCTGGTCGTGGTCGCCGGATTCATCGGAAAGGCTGTCGCGCCCGCCGCCGACGGCATCCCGTACCGGCCGGGCGACAAGTAGTCAGCCTTCGAGCAGGACGGTGACCGGGCCGTCGTTGGTGAGTTCGATCTGCATGTGGGCGCCGAATTTTCCGGTGGCGACGGTGGCGCCCAGTTCGCGGAGTGCCTCGGCGAAGGTGTCGACGAGGGGTTCGGCGAGGGAACCGGGGGCGGCGGCGTTCCAGGACGGGCGCCGGCCCTTGGCGGTGTTGGCGTAGAGGGTGAACTGACTGACCACCAGGATGGGGGCGTCCAGGTCGGCGGCGGAGCGTTCACCGTCGAGGATGCGCAGGCGATAAGCCTTGTCGGCCAGAGCTTTCGCGTTGGCCGCGGTGTCGGTGTGGGTAGCGCCGACGAGAGCGAGGAGGCCGTGGGGGACTCCCGTCGCCGCCGGGTCGATGCGGCCGACGACCTGATCGTCGACGCTCACCTGGGCGCTGGTCACACGTTGCAGCAGTACTCGCACAGCTCCGATCATGCCGGGTGACCGCGCTGTGCGGCGTTCGGGGGGCGACTCATCTGTCGGTGCGATCACCACGGGTCTGCTGGGCACCGCGGCTTTTCGCGGTGACGATTCAATCCTTGCCGAAGAAGAGGATATTCGGGCCGTAGTCGGTGAGTGGGGCCTTCTCCGCGGACTGGCGGATGCCCGCGCCGGGGAGCTCGGTGACCTTGGCGAACATCTCGGCATTGCCGAAGGCGGCTCTGACCTGGGTTTCGGAGGCGTAGTCGGCGCCGTAGTCGGCCAGGGTCGCGAAATCCAGGGGCGCCAGCGGGGTATCGAGGGGTGCCTGGCCCGCCGGCCTGCCGAGGGCGGCGTACTGGGTGGCGACGCCGTTGTCGTAGAGGCACAGTTCGTAGGAGATCTTCTCGATCGTGGCGACGGTGAGGACCGGCCATTTCATCGAGAGGGCCACGGCGAGTGGGTGTTTGCCGAGGGCGCCGATCTCCCAGTTGAGACTCTTCACCGAAATCCAGCTGCCCGAGGACTTTTCGACGAGCACCACATCGGCGCCGAGCTCGGTCTCGAGGTTGGTCTTGGGTTCTTTGACACCCCAGTGCTTGTCGTGCACCCCGGCGAAGCGGCCCGCGTCGACCGGATTCGCGCCGTCCTGGGCGTACGCGGCGACGATCGCGGCGCGTACCTGCTCCAGCGCGTCCGGCGCCGAGCACCGGACGGCGATCGCGCCGTAGGTCGCGGAGATCTCGACCGGTCGCGACGGCGGCTCCGGCATCGCCCCTGCCGCAAGGGGTTTGAGACCCACTAGGGCCAGCCGCCAATTGATCTCGTCGATCGTGGCCAGGTCGCCACCCGACTGGTACAGGATCTGCTGCTGCGTGAGCCGTCCCGCGCGTTCGAGGGTCGGTGCGCCCAGCTTCACCAGCGCCTGCGTGGTCTTGACCGTGAGGTCGAGCTCCTCGACCCGGGTTTCGCGCAGTTTCGCCGTGCTCGCGGTGGTGGTCACCTCGGAATACAGGGTGCGGTAGGTCGCGATGGCCTGTTTACGTGAGCGCCCCACCATCAGGGTGCGCAGCAGAGTGCTCAGACTCGCCAGGTACTTGCCCGGTTGTTCGGAAGCGCGCGCGTACATCGCCGCCCGAATCCGGACCGCCGACTCACTGGCCGCCACCGCCGCGTCGTGATCGAGCCGCATCAACCACACGCCGCACTTGGACAACCCGTCGGCGCACATGGCCGAAACATCCGGGTAGTCCTGCGCGACCTGCCGATACGCCGAACAGGCGCTGCGAATGGTGTTGGTCGCGAGCTGCCGGTGCCCGACCAGCCGCGTCGCCTGCTCGAACAACCGCAACGCGTCCTGCAACGCACCCGCGTACTCGTAGGAGACGTACCCGCCGACCAGCCAGTGCAGCCGGATCGCCACCGCTTCCTGCGCGGGTTCCAGCGCCTCCGCCGTGCGGTCGCGCCCCGACGGATCATCCCTGGTCGTGAGCAGACCCTGGGCGAATTCGGTCAGCGATCCGGCCAAGCGCAGGTAGTCGTCGGCGTGCTGGCTGCGGGTGTTGGCGCGATTGGCTGCCACGCGCCGTTCGAGGCCGCTCAGATCGGTCATGAGCAGTTCCATCGCGACGTCAAGCTGGGCACCCATCGTTCGTTCGTTCATGGCCGTCCGGCGGCCGCTAGCGCTTTGATCGAGTCTGTCACAGATCGGTGTCGGCTGCCGGATCGTTCGCCGGAACCGGCTGTTCATCCGGCATCGGTGCCGGTGTTTCCTTGGTGCTGTGCATATT
>NZ_JBHWZY010000218.1:0-8932 GCF_042727815.1 Nocardia sp. NPDC060220 | reverse complement strand
GACGTACCGCGCTCGTGGTCGTGGGTGAGATATCTGCACCCACATCACGACCGGCCGAACCACCCCATCCGGACCGGCGGGTGGTAATTCGATGGGCGAGCTCAGGCGGAGCGAGCCCGCCCTCGGGGTCTGTCGATGAAGTACGAGGTCGGCGGCGCGAAGGCCGCACGAATCCACGGTCGAGGCGAGGTCCCGGCGACCCGCGGATCAGCCGGTCGTACCAGGCCCACACGACCCCACCTGTCAGCGAGACAAGGCGTGGCCCTGATGGCCTGGACGCCAACTCAGCGCAAGGCCAGGCGTTTCGGACGTGCGCGACGACCCTTGCGGTCGTAACGGTCGGGAAGAACGTGGCCGCGACCGGGTGCGGGTAGACCGGCCCGGAACAGACCATAGGTAATCCGTTGCCGTACAGCGGCTTCGAGTGCGTCGCGAAGTGGTCCGTCGCGCAGCGTCGCGTCCGCGCCGAGCTGGGCTTCGACGATGGTGAGGGCGCCGTCGATATCGCCGTGGTCCAGGCGGTCGCAGACACCGACGAGCCAATCCGGTTGGCGCAGTGACCGGTCGATGGCCTGGAGGCAGGGCATCGGTGTTCCGGTCAGGGCCGCCAGGAGTTCTTCACGCCGGATCTCGGTGGGGTCGTGATCCAGGGCGGCGAGCATCCCGTTCACCAACCCGATCCGATGACGTTCGCCCCGGCACTCCACGATCCGATGACCGGCGGCGGTGGTCCCGGAAGTCTCGGTCGGCGCGCCGTCACAGCCGAGCGCCGAGGCGACCAGCGGATGCAGTCGATCGGCGGCGATCACGCCCGCGCGCAGCAATTCCAGGTCGGGGAGCACCCAGGTCGCCGCGTCGGGCAGGACCGGGAGGGCGGAGATTCCGCCACGCGGGTGTTCCCTCGAAATCCGCACGGCGAGTGGGTCCTCCGCACGCACGTCCAACACGAGCCGCTTGCGCGCACCACACCGCACCGATACCAACCCGGACCGGCGCCCCTCGGCACGCAGCAGAATCCCCGCTTCGTCCGCCCACCGGTCGACGGCGCAACCCGGCGGCGCCGTTGCGGACACAGAATCCCTGGGGTCGTCGCCTGCCGCAAACCCTTGGGCAGCGAATTGCCCTGCACCAGAACGGGTCCGCAACTCCCCCACCCTGCGCGAATCCCACAGGTGACGGTGCAGATCGAGCCGGTAGCGACTGCTGGGTCGGGGGTGTGGGTGCATGCGCGCGCTGGTCGCGGCGCTCGCCGTGTCCCACAGCGCGAGGCTGATCCACTGTCCGGCGGCCGCCCAGGCCGGTGGCGTACGGACCACCAGATACACGGAATCCGCACCGTCACACTGCGTTACGTCACCGGCCGCGCTGTCGAGGCCGGCGATGCTCCCGGATTCGTACCGAGCCAGCACCATCGTCAACCCGGGTCGCAACAGACCGTCCGGCGCGATTCTGGGTAGATGCCAGCGCAACAGGTCCGGCGCCAGATATCGCAGGTCGGCCCGCACCCGGGCGGCGAGTCCTCGACCGTGGGTCCGCGCCAACGTCCGCAGATCCACATCGAGATCGACGTGCGCGGCGGCGCAGGCCCCCGACCAGTCACCGACGAGCCGCCGTGCGGTGGCGGCCTCGATCATGGCGGACGGCACAGCGAGTTCGCGCACACGCAACCAGAGGTCGAGGCGCGCATCGTCGTAGGACGTACGGGAAGACTGCTGATTTTCGGTGAATCCCCCGCGTTCACGCGGGGCAGAAGCCGGTTCGATGACCGGCGTGGGGCTCAACGGCCCGGGCGCAGAACGCCCTTTCGACTCGATGTCATGTCGCCAGTATGCACAACAACGCGCGAGCCGACAAGCGGTGCTGGTCGGGTCGCGCGGTCTGCCACCGAGTCGACGAGGCAGGCGGGCCCTGGTCACCGACCAGATGCCCGCCTTGCCGGCGGGCCGCTATCGCGCGTCGGTGAGCTCACGCACGTCGGACTGCGCACCCAGCTGCGGGTAGGTCGGGTATTCGATGCCCGAGATGTACTGCACGGTCCGCACCACCTGGCACGAGTAGCCGAATTCGTTGTCGTACCAGACGTAGAGGATGGCGGTGTCGCCCTCGACGATGGTGGCGTTGGCGTCGATGATCGAGGCCGCCCGCGAGCCGATGAAGTCGCTCGAGACCGCGTCGGTGGCGGCGGTGTAGTCGAGGTTGCGGCTCAACGGGCCCGCGAGGGATACCTGACGCAGGTACGCGAGCACGTCTTCCTTGGTCGTGTCCTGCTTCAGCTGCAGGTTCAGGATCGCGACGGAGACGTCCGGGGTGGGAACGCGGATCGAGTTGCCGGTGATCTTGGCTTTGAAGTCCGGCATCGCCTTGGCCACCGCGGAGGCGGCGCCGGTCTCGGTGAGCACCAGGTTGAACGGCGCGGAACGACCGCGACGATCGGCCTTGTGGTAGTTGTCCAGCAGGTTCTGGTCGTTGGTGAACGAGTGCACCGTCTCCACGTGTCCACGCACGATGCCGAACTCGTCGTCCATGGCCTTGAGCGGCGGCACGATCGCGTTGGTCGTGCAGGAGGCGCAGGAGAAGATCTGCTGCGACAGGTCCAGGTCGCGGTGGTTGACGCCGTGCACGATGTTGGGCACGTCGCCCTTGCCGGGCGCGGTGAGCACGACCTTCGCGATGCCGGGACGCAGGTGCTGCTCCAGGCCTTCGCGGTCACGCCAGCGACCGGTGTTGTCGATCAGGATCGCGTTGTCGATGCCGTAGGCGGTGTAGTCGATCGTCGTCGGATCATCGCTGTAGATGAACTTGATGACGTTACCGTTCGCGGTGATCGTGTCGTTGTCGGTGTCGACCTTGATCGTGCCGTTGAAGTGCCCGTGCACCGAGTCGCGCCGCAGCAGCGACGCCCGCTTGGCCAGGTCGTCGTCGCCGCCCTTGCGCACCACCACCGCGCGCAGGCTCAGCCCGTTGCCCGACCCGGCCTTCTCGATCAGCAGCCGGGTGACCAGCCGCCCGATCCGCCCGAACCCGTAGAGCACCACATCACGCGGTCCCTGCGACACGGCCTTGTTGCCGTCGCTCACCTCGGCCAGCACCGAGGTGGTGAACTCCTCGACCGACAGGCCCCGCTCGTCGGCGTGAAACGCCATCACCAGCTGGCCCAGGTCGATCTTGCACGGCCCCAGATCCAGCCGGCTGATCACCTCGAGGAACGGCAGGGTCTCGTCCACCGACAGCTCTTCGCCGCCGATCTGGCGCGCGAACCGATGCGTCCGCAGGATGCTGATCACCGACTTGTTCACCAGCGACCGGCTGTGCAGCAGAATCGTCACACCCTTGCTGCGGTACAACGTCCCGATGATGGGAATCATCGCCTCCGCCGCAGCTTCCTGAGCGTTCCAGCGATCAAGTTGTTCGGTAGTCAACACACGTCCTCTGGGTTCATCGATACTTCCGCTGCATCGATGCTAGTGAGCGCCGAATTTTCACCGTGGGCCACTCCCCACCGGTGAGATCGTGCGCACTGTGCCGAGAGGAATGCCCGCGATCGGGCGACTGTGACCCGCGGCACCGAACACGGCTCAGAACTTGCCGGTGTGGTGCTCGACGCGGTGGCCGAGCCGGGCGGTGAACTCGGCGATGAATTCGTCGGTCAGCGGTGGCCAGCCCCAGAAGTCGAAGGCAAGGGCGCCGAGGGCGAAGCCCCACGGCCATTGCCAGTCGGTGATCGCGCCGGCCGTACCGCACGCGGTGCATGCCACCGCACCGGTGCCCGTCTGCTCCCACCCTTCGATCGCGTCCGAAAACGGTTGCCACACTGCGGGATCAGGTTCCCAGGCCTGCGGGTAGTCGATGATCACCGTGCTTGCCCGGCAGCTCGGGCACGTCGCGCCAGCCGGGGCGATCTCGCCCTGGCCGCCGTAGTGGGCGTGGCGGCCGACGATGACCCCTACCGGGGCGGGAATCCACTCGGCGCCCCAATCCTGGGCAATCTCCGCCCACGCGGGCCCTGCCACATACCCTTCGTCGACGTGGAGGCTGTACATCGCGTCCGCCGAGGTCTCCCGCAGCAGCCACCCCCGCGACACCATCCAGTCGATCGTCGCCTCGGCCGACGCCTCGGCATCCGCCGCGGCCACATCGAGATCGACGATCCGTTCGAAGTTGTCACCCACCCTTCGCATCCTGCCACCGCGGTCCGACAGAGTGTGGCGCACGTCAGCACCGCGGGTAGATGCTGTGGTCAGGTCACGGCAGCCCAGCGGATCGACGCGGGTTCCACCCTCGCGCACAACGGGTTTCCGGTCGTGTCCGTGAGGCCGAGACGAGCCTCGAGCACGCCCGATTCGGTCGCGGCCGCCAGCGTCTCTGCGGGAACGTCGGCGAGCATCAGCTTGGCGCGCCGGAACATCGTGAGCGTTGCGGTGTCATCGTCGCTGACCCAGCTGAGGTAGAGGAACCGCTCCCCCCGGTCGGCCCTGGACGTAGGGCCCTCGGACGTCGGTCTCGTGGACAGTGCACTCGACCGTCCACGTGACGGTTTCCGAATCACCACGCTGTAGGTCGAGCAGCTCCTGTGGCCGGTTCCTGCGCTGCACGCCGACATGAATGTTCGAGTACGCCGTCTCGATCCCGGGCGGTCGACAGGACGACCCCGGCAGCCGTGTCCCCACGATTCGGATACGCATTCCGCGATTCTCCCGCACGCCTGCGCCGATTCCGCGCAATGTTCGACGACGCAGCGGAGTCCGCCGATTTCACCGCGAAGCTCAGTCCACGGCCACCGCTTCGGTCGAAGCAGGTTGTGCCGCTTCGGCTTTCGCGAGCGATCCGGGCCACCACACCTTGTCGCCCAGCAGCGCGAACAGCGCGGGGACAACCAGCGTGCGCACCACGAACGTATCCAGCAGGATGCCGATCCCGACCACGATGCCCAACTGGGTCAGGGTGATCAACGGCAGCACACCGAGCACACAGAACACCGCGGCCAGCACCACACCGGCGCTGGTGATCACGGCTCCGGTCGAGGCGACCGCGCGCACCATGCCCTGGGTGGTGCCGTGCGCGCCCGCTTCCTCGCGGGCCCTGGTGACCAGGAAGATCGTGTAGTCCACCCCCAGCGCGACCAGGAACAGGAAGCCGAACAGCGGCACGTTCGTGTCCAGGGCGGGGAAGCCGAAGATCGTGCCGCTGATCCAGCTGCCCGCACCGAGCGCCGCGAGCGCGCTGAGCACCGTGACGCCGACGAGCAGCACGGCGGCGGGCACCGCGCGCAGCAGTGCCAGCAACACCAGCAGCACGACGGCGAGGATCAGCGGAATGACCAGCGCCTGGTCACGGCGGGCGGCGTCGCGGATGTCGAGTGCTTCGGCGTCCGTGCCGCCGACGAGGGCCTCGGCGCCGGGGACGGTGCCGACCGCCGTCCTGATCGCCTCGATGGTGGTGAACGCCTCCGCCGAGCCGGGCGGCGCCTCCAGAACGACCGACCACCGTGTCGCACCGTCGGCGGAGCTACCGGTAGCGGTGGCGCGCGAAATGCCCTGCACGCCGTCGAGGGCCGACTGGATCCGGGTGGTGGTTTCGCTGCGCGCGATCACGACGGCGGGATCCGACGAGCCGGACGGGAAGTGGTCGGCCATCGTGTCGAGCCCGTCGACGGACTCGGCCTCGACGCGGAACTGCTCGGTCTGCGAGAGCCCGATATCGGTGGTCGCGAGCCCGGTCGCGAAGACGATCAGCACCGCCGAGGCCGCCCCGGCCACGACGGCAGGGCGGCGCACCACCCGCTTCGCGACGACCGCCCAGACGCCCTGCTCGGCCGCGTCGCGACCGTCCGCCTTCGGCACGAACGGCCAGAAGACCCGCCGACCGCACAGTGCCAGCGCCGGCGGCAACGCGGCGAGCACGAAGATCAGCGCCACCACGAGTCCGGCGGCGGCGAACGCGCCGAGGCTGCGGGTGTTGGGGAGCAGCGCCAGCAACAGCGTCAGCAGAGCCAGCACAACGGTGACGTTGCTGGCCACGATGGCGGGCGCGGCATGGCGCACCGCGGCGCGCAAGGCCACTCGATGATCGGTGTGGCGATGCAGTTCGTCGCGATACCGCGATACCAACAGCAGCGCGTAGTTCGTTCCCGCACCGAAGACCAGCACGCTGGTGATGCCCGACGTCGAACCGTCGAAGGCGAGTCCGGTGAGCTCGGCCAGGAGCGTGCCGACACTGGTGGCGACGCGGTCGGCGAGCCCGACCACCGTCAACGGCACCAGCCACAACACCGGCGAGCGATAGGTGACGATGAGCAGGGCCATCACCACGATCGCGGTGACGATGAGCAGCAGCGAGTTCGCACCGGAGAAGGAGTCGGCGATATCGGCGCCGAAGGCCGGTCCGCCGGTGATCTGCACGCGCAGCGCATCGGGTAGATCGGTGCTGACGGCGGCGCGTAGTTCGTCGACCCGATCGGTGAGCGCGAAGCCGTTGAGCTGTGCGGACACCGGAATCTGGGCGAGCGCGGCTCGCCCGTCGGGAGCGAGCATCACCCGGGGATCGTCGGTCGGCGAACCACCCGCGCGGGTGAGCGCCGCGTCCACTGCCGTGAGATCGGCCGGTGTCAGCGGACCGCCGTCGTCGCGGGTCGCCACCATGATCGCGGCGGCGGTTCCGGCATCGGGAAACCGTGCCGCAGCCTCGGCGGCCAGGGCGGATTCCGCCGATCGAGGCAACGACACCGGGGCCTGGCCCGCGCTGTCGTTGCTCCCTGCCAGCGCCATCACCGCCATGGCGGCCGCGACGACAGCGAGCAGTACCGCCCACGATCGCCGACCGGTGACCAGCCCGGCGAACCGGTCCCAACCGTTTCCGTCACTCACTCGCATCACGCCGAAACTATTTCAGAAACTTAACTAATTGGCAATGCCGGTGGCTCCGACGGCTAAGCTGCCTGTCGGACAGAGAGGAGGCCGCGCGTGGATGACGACACCGCCGACACGAACCCGGCCGCCGACCGGACAGCGCTCGAGACCGGCATCGCCCGGGATCTGCGTGCGCTGACCGCGATCTCCGAACAGATCGGTCATGTCTTCGCGCGATCGAACGACCTGCGCCCGAACGATTTTCGCGCCCTGATGCACGTCGCCACGGCCGACGCCGAGGGCTCACCGGTGAGCGCGGGCCAGCTGAGCAAGCTGATGGGCGTCTCCGCGCCCGCCGTCACCTACCTGGTCGAGCGCATGATCGAATCCGGGCACCTCGACCGCGTGCCCGATCCGGCGGACCGACGGCGGGTCAACCTGACCTATACCGACCACGGCATGTCGGTCGCCGCCGGATTCTTCGGACCACTCGGTTCCCGCACCCGCGAGGCGCTGTCCGCCCTGCCCGACAGCGACCTGACGGCCGCCCACCGCGTGCTCGTGAGCGTCACGGCCGCACTGCGCGAGTTCTACGCCGAGCTGCCGGAGCCAGGGCGAACCGCCGAATAAACGTGTCCGGAACCGGCATGCGCGACCGCTCGGCTCGACACGGCGCCGACGTCTAAGGGGCCCGCTCGATCTGCGATCGGACACGCGTGTCGCCCTCTCCGCCGGTAGCCCTCAGGGAATAGCCTGGGCTGGTCAGCAGCATTTCCGACCTTTGTTGCCGCCGAATCGGTGTCCACGGTCGGCCGAATTCTTCTCCGCCTCGAACACCACAAGCGAGGGAGTTGGCTGTGTCGGATTTCATTCTCACCGCAGGCACCGTGATCACCATGGACGAGGACCGCCCCCGCGCTGACGCCGTCGCGGTGTCGGGTTCACGCATCGTCGCGGTCGGGTCGCTGGCCGAGTGCGTGTCGGCGGTGGCCCCGGACGCCGAGGTCATCGATACCGGCGCGCGAGCGTTGCTGCCGGGGTTCGTCGAACCGCACGGGCATCCGTTCCTGGGCGGGGTCCTCACCCAACCACCCATCGCGCAGATCACCCCGTGGGTAGCGCCGACCTGAGACGATGTGGTGGCCGTGTTCACAGCGGCCATCGCTGCGACCGACCCGTCGACGCCGTTGGTGTTCAACGGGTTCGACGCACTGCTCCAGGAACACGCGGCACCGACAGCATCGGACCTGGACGCGATCTTCGGTGATCGGGTGGCCGTGGTCCTGGACAACTCCGCGCACGGCATCTACTTCGACACCGCGCTCATCGAGCGGTACGGCTGGTCCGACAACCCGCCACCGGACCCCGACGGCGGTCACTACGGCCGCAATCCGGACGGCTCGCTCGACGGTCAGGGATTCGAAGTGCCGGTGCTCACCGCGGTCATGACGCCGTTGATCGCCGAGATGCCCAGCCCGCTGCTCAGCGGCGCCGGGTTCTTCGCGGCGATGTCGCGCGCCGGGTACACCACGACCTCGGACATGGCCTACGACCCGCAGACCGAACACGACTACGAAACATTGGCCGCCACCACATCGTGCCCGCTGCGGGTCAACCTGTGGGAGATGTCGACCACCGACACCTACACCGAGCCCGAGACCTTCGCCGCCGGCGACGAGATGCTGCGCAAGGCCGGCGTCAAACTCTGGACCGACGGTGCGGTCTGGGTGGGCAGTGCGGCGACGTCGTTTCCCTACCTCGATACCGAGGCGACTCGGCGCGCCGGTATCGACCCGGCGACCGCGGGCGGCACCGGTTCGCTGAACTACACCCGATCGCAGCTGGACGAGATTCTGGACAAGGCCGCGCCCGCGGGCTGGCAGATGTCGTTCCATTCCAACGGCGATCTGGCCGTCGAGCTGGCCCTGGACGCTTACGAGGCGGCGTTGCAGCGCCACGGCCTGACCGGCACCGATCACCGGTGGCGGATCGAGCACCTGGGCGGAGCGAGCCGCGCGCAGATGGACCGAGCGGCCCGGCTGGGCGTGCACGTGTCGCTGTCACCGTTCCAGTACTACTTCTGGGGC
>NZ_JBHWZY010000217.1:0-8934 GCF_042727815.1 Nocardia sp. NPDC060220 | reverse complement strand
GTCTATGTGGTCACTCATAGGTCACCTTCTCGATTCCGGCGAGCGCTTCGGCGTAGATCTCGTCGGCGTCGAGCCGGCGCAGTTCTTCGGCGAGGCAGTCGCGAGTTTCCCGGCGTGCCAGCGCGATCCGCTGGTCGGGTTCGCCGGTGCGGGTCAGCGTGGCCGTCCTTCCTAGTTGCGGGCGTTCGATGGCGATCGAATCGGTGGCGCGCTGGATTTCCACCTTCAGCTCCCCGGTCTTGCGGATCACCGGGCAGTGCAGACGCGAGGCCAGCCAACCGGCCAGGGTGTCGAGCGCGGGTTCGGAGGCCAGGCCCGACACGGTCACCGAGGTGACCGGTTCGAACGGCGGCTCGTCCAGCGCCGCGGCCAGCAGCGCCCGCCAGTAGGTGATGCGGCTCCACGCCAGATCGGTATCACCGGTGGCGTAGGAGAAGCGGCGCTTCTTGATTGCGGCCTGCGGATCGCGGGCGTAGGTGGCGTCGGTGATGCGGCGCTTGGCCAGCTTGCCCACCGAGTCCATCGACGGGTACTCCGGCGCGCCACGCGGCCACCACGCCACCACGGGGGTGTCGGGCAGCAGGAACGGGGTGACGACGCTGCTCTCGTGGTTCACCAGCGCACCCTGCAGGCGCAGCACGATCACCTCGGCCGCACCGGCGTCGCCACCGACGCGGATCTGGGCGTCGAGGCGGGTGTCAGCGTCGCGGTCGCCACGCGCCAACACGATGACCCGGCACGGATGTTCGCGGCTGGCGTCGTTGGCGGCGTCGATAGCGTCCTCGGCTTCCGAGGAGTCCAGGGTGCACACCACCAGGGTGAGCACCCTGCCCTGGGTGATCACGCCGTTGGTCTCGCGCAACTGGACCATCCGTTTGCCGACATCGACGGTGTTGGTATCGGGCATGTCGACGATCACGGACGCCGCCATTCCCGCCCGCTGCGCGCGAGCATCTCATCGGCCGAGCTGGGACCCCAGGTCCCGGCCTCGTAGGGTTCGGGTTTGCCGCCCGCGGCCCAGTGCGCGAGCACGGGATCGAGGATGCGCCAGGACAATTCGACCTCCGCGTTGACCGGGAACAGTGACGGCACGCCGAGCAGCACGTCGAGGATGAGCCGTTCGTAGGCTTCGGGGGAGGACTCGGTGAACGCCTCGCCGTAGCTGAAGTCCATGTTCACATCGCGCACTTCCATGCCCGAGCCGGGCACCTTGGAGCCGAAGCGCAAGGTGATGCCCTCGTCCGGCTGCACCCGGATGACCAGGGCGTTCTGACCGAGCTCCTCGGTCATGGTCTGGTCGAAGGGCAGGTGCGGCGCCCGCTTGAACACCACCGCGATCTCGGTCACCCGGCGGCCCAGGCGTTTTCCGGTGCGCAGATAGAACGGCACACCCGCCCAGCGCCGGTTCTCCACGTGCAGGGTGAGCGCGGCGTAGGTCTCGGTCCGTGACTGCGGATCGAAGCCCTCTTCCTGATGCAGGCCGACGACGTGTTCGCTGCCCTGCCAGCCTTCGGTGTACTGCCCGCGCGCGGTCGTCTCGTCCAGCGGCGCAACGAGTTTGGTGGCCGAGAGGGCCTTGATCTTCTCGGTGGTGAGCTGCATCGGCTCGAAGGAGGTCGGCTCCTCCATCGCGGTCAGTGCGAGCAACTGCAACAGGTGGTTCTGGATGACGTCACGCGCGGCGCCGATCCCGTCGTAATAGCCTGCGCGACCACCCAATCCGATGTCCTCGGCCATGGTGATCTGCACGCTGTCGACATAGTTGGCGTTCCAGATCGGCTCGAACAACTCGTTGGCGAAACGCAGCGCCAGGATGTTCTGGACCGTTTCCTTGCCGAGGTAGTGGTCGATGCGGAAGACCTGCTCTTCCGGGAAGACCCGGTTGACCAGGGCGTTGAGTTCCTTGGCGCTGGTCAGGTCGTGGCCGAACGGCTTCTCGATCACCACGCGCCGCCACGGGGTGTACCCGTCTGGGTCCGGCTTGGCCTGAGCCAGGTGGTGCTCGGAGAGCTGATCGAGGACCACGGGGAACATGTTCGGCGGAATCGACAGGTAGAAAGCGTAATTGCCGCCGGTGCCGCGGGTTTCGTCGAGATCGCGCAACGTGTCGGCGAGCGTCGCGAAGGCCGCGTCGTCGTCGAAACTGCCCTGTACGAAGCGCAGCCCCTCCGCCAGATGGTCCCAGACCTCCTGGCGGAAAGGGGTGCGCGCGTGCTTCTTCACGGCCTCGAGTACCACCGAGGCGAAGTCTTCGTCGGCGTAGTTGCGCCGTGCGAAGCCGACCAGGGCGAAACCAGGGGGCAACAGCCCCTGGTTCGCCAGGTCATAGATGGCCGGCATCAGCTTCTTGCGGGACAGATCTCCGGTGACACCGAAGATCACCATGCTGCACGGGCCCGCGATGAAGGGGACCCGTTTGTCGCGTTCGTCGCGCAGCGGGTTGTGCCACAGCCCCGCCGCCTGATCCGTCGATGCTGTGCCGGCCATCGTGCTAGTTGCCCTCCGCCGCGATGTCGAGCTGGCCGGTGGTGGCCTCGATCAGCTCACCCCACGCGCTCTCGAACTTCTCGACGCCTTCGCGCTCGAGCAGTGCGAACACATCGTCGAGATCGATACCCACCGCTGCCAGATCGGCGAAGACCTGAGCGCCCTCGGCGCCACGGCCGCTGAGCGTGTCGCCCAGCACCTCACCGTGATCGGCGAACGCCTGCAGCGTCTTCTCCGGCAGGGTGTTGACCGTGTTCGGGCCGACGAGCTCGGTGACGTAGAGGGTGTCGGGGTAATCCGGGTTCTTCACCCCGGTCGACGCCCACAGCGGCCGCTGCCGGTTGCCGCCCTGTGCGGCCAGGTGGTTGTAGGTGGAGGTGTGCGCGCCACCGTCGAACACGTCCTGGTACTCGGCGTACGCCAGACGCGCGTTGGCCACACCGGCCTTGCCACGCAGGGCGAGGGCCTCCGGGGTGCCGATCGCCTCGAGGCGCTTGTCGATCTCGGTGTCCACGCGGGAGACGAAGAACGATGCCACCGAGTGGATCTTGGCCAGGTCGTGGCCACCGATCTTGGCGTTGCGCAGACCGTCGAGGTAGGCGCCCATCACCGCGCGGTAGCGCGGCACCGAGAAGATCAGCGTCACGTTCACGCTGATGCCCTCGGTGATCACCGAGGTGATGGCGGGCAGACCGGCCTCGGTGGCCGGGATCTTGATGAACAGGTTCTTGCGGTCGACGATCTTCCACAGCTCGATCGCCTGGGCGACGGTCTTGTCGGCGTCGAAGGCGAACCGGGGATCGACCTCGATCGACACCCGCCCGTCCACGCCGCCGGTCGCCTCGAACACCGGCGCGAGCACGTCGCAGGCGGCGCGCACATCGTCGGTGGTCATCGTGCGGATCGCCGCGTCGGCGTCGGCGCCTTGGGCCGCAAGGTCTTTCAGCTGCGCGTCGTAGGCGTTGCCCACGCTCATCGCGGCCTGGAAGATGCTCGGGTTGGTGGTGACACCGACGACGCTGCGGGTCGCGACCAGGTCGGCGAGATTGCCGGACTGGATGCGTTCGCGCGAGAGATCGTCGAGCCACACCGAGACGCCCGCGGCCGAGAGCGCGGCGAGATTCTCGTTCTGTGCCATGGTCTTACCCCTTCACCTTGTCGGTGGAACGCAGTGCCGCGCGGACGACGGCATCGGGGGTGATACCGAATTCGCGGTACAGAGTCTTGTAATCGGCCGACGCGCCGAAGTGGTCGATGCCGACGACCTCACCCGCGTCACCGACGAATCGGTGCCACGGCATCGCGATACCGGCCTCGACCGCGACCCTGGCCCGCACCGACGGGGGCAGCACCTCGTCGCGGTATCCCTGATCCTGCACGTCGAACCACTCCACACACGGCATCGAGACCACGCGGGTCGGGATGCCCTGCTCTTCCAGCGTAGTGCGCGCGGCGACCGCGAGGTGGACCTCGGAGCCGGTGCCGATGAGGATCACTTCCGGTGTGCCGGTGGACGCCTCGACCAACACGTAGCCGCCCTTCTTGACACCCTCGTAGCTGGTGCCCTCCAGGGTCGGCACGTCCTGACGGGTGAGTGCCAGCGCGGACGGGCCGTCCTGCTGCGGTGACTCGTACACCGGGAAGTGCGAGGTGTGCTCGTCGGAGTCACGCTCGAGCACGGTGCGCCAGGCGTGGACGGTCTCGTTGGCGTCCGCGGGGCGAACGACGTTGAGGCCGGGGATGGCGCGCAGCGCGGCCAGGTGCTCGACCGGCTGGTGGGTCGGGCCGTCCTCGCCGAGGCCGATGGAGTCGTGGGTCCACACGTAGATGGCGGGTACTCGCATCAGTGCGGCCAGGCGGACAGCCGGGCGCATGTAGTCGCTGAACACGAGGAAGGTGCCGCCGTAGGGGCGGGTCGGGCCGTGCAGCGCGATGCCGTTGAGGATCGAGCCCATCGCGTGCTCACGGATGCCGAAGTGCAGGGTGCGCCCGTACGGGTTGGCCTTCCACGCGCCGGTGGAGATCGACTCGGGCCCGAAGCTCGCCTGGCCGGGCATCGTGGTGTTGTTGGACTCGGCCAGGTCGGCCGAACCGCCCCACAGCTCGGGCAGCTCGTCGGCGACCGCGGCGAGGAATTTGCCCGACGCCTTGCGGGTGGCCATGCCCTTGGGATCGACCTCGAAGCTCGGCAGCGCCTCGGTCCAGCCCTTGGGCAGCGAGCGGGTCTGCAGACGATCGAAGAGTTCCTTGTTCGACGGGTTGGCCTCGGCCCACTGGTCGAAGCCCTGCTGCCACTCGGCCTGTGCCTCGGCGCCGCGGGCCAGTGCCTTGCGGGTGTGCTCGATGACGGCCGGGTCGACCTCGAAGGACTTCTCCGGGTCGAAGCCGAGCGCCTTCTTCACCGCGGCGACCTCGTCGGGGCCGAGCGCGGCGCCGTGCGCGCCACCGGTGTTCATCTTGTTCGGGGCTGGGAAGCCGATGATGGTGCGCAGGATGATGATCGAGGGCTTGCTGGTCTCGGCCTTCGCCGCGGCCAGCGCCTTCTCGATGGCCACCACGTCTTCGCCGCCCTCGACGATCTGCACCTGCCAGCCGTAGGCCTCGTACCGCTTGGCCACGTCTTCGGTGAAGGCGATGTCGGTGTCGTCCTCGATGGAGATCTCGTTGTCGTCGTAGATCACCACGAGGTTGCCCAGCTGCTGGGTGCCCGCGATCGAGGAAGCCTCCGCGGTGACGCCCTCCTGCAGGTCGCCGTCGGAGGCGATGGTGTAGATGAAGTGGTCGAACGGGCTGGTGCCCTCGGGGGCGTCCGGATCGAACAGCCCGCGTTCACGCCGCGCGGCCATCGCCATGCCGACCGCCGAGGCCAGACCCTGACCCAGCGGGCCGGTGGTGATCTCGACGCCGTCGGTGTGGCGGAACTCGGGGTGGCCTGGGGTGAGCGAGCCCCACTGGCGCAGCTGCTCGAGGTCGGTCAGCTCCAGTCCGAAACCGGCCAGGTAGAGCTCGATGTAGAGGGTGAGGCTGGAATGCCCACAGGACAGCACGAACCGGTCGCGACCGACCCAGCGCGGCTCCGCGGGGTTGTGGCGCATCGTGCGCTGGAACAGGGTGTAGGCCACCGGCGCGAGGCTCATCGCGGTACCGGGGTGCCCGTTGCCCGCCTTCTGCACGGCGTCGGCAGCGAGTACCCGGGCGGTGTCGACGGCCAAGGTGTCGAGGTCCGTCCAGTCGCTGGGGTAGTTCCGCTGAGTGAGGGCGCGAATGTCGTCTGTGACTGGCACGACCGTGGTTCTCCTGACCTAGGTTTCGTCGACGGCGATAGCTTGGCAGCGGCGATGATGTTCGACAGCGGGTCGCACGCGGCCGGGATGCGTACCGATGTACAGGAATACCCTAGTGGTGCTGCTACAGCGGTTGGCGCGAACCCTGGCGTTGAGTCTAGTTCGGATCGCACTGAGTCGGCGGTGTGCGGTGTAGACCATCGCCGCCGCGTGGACCGAGCCCGTCGCGATGCCGTTCACCTGCGCGTCGATGCGGGTTCACCGCCGCGTGGGCCCGGGATGCGGGCTCGTGGGGCGGAGTGACCGCGCCCACGGTGGCGGGGGTCTGGCGCGGAGCGGCAGGTGAGTGGGTCTACCATCCTCTGTAGTAGTGGCCGCGCCGCAGCCGCGCGCTGCTCGTTCCATTACCGGATGCGAAGCGAAGCACAGCGTGCGAGGAGAAACAGTGCGGATCGGTCACGAGCCGGGTAGTAGCGGTGCGCACGGAACTTCGTCGACGGCGCTGGCCGACCGCCTCGCGGGCGACAGTCTCGCCGCGCGGATTGTGCGTAAGCCCCTTGCCTACATCGCGCTCACCAAACCACGCGTCATCGAGCTGCTGCTCGTTGCCACCATTCCGACAATGTTGCTGGCCGACCGCGGCACAGTGGACATCCGGCTGATCCTGGTCACCCTGTTCGGCGGCTGGATGGGCGCCGCCAGCGCCAACACTCTCAACTGTGTGGCCGACGCCGATATCGACAAGGTGATGAAGCGGACCGCGCGCCGCCCGCTGGCCCGCGAGGCGGTGCCCACCTCGCACGCGTTCGTCTTCGGTGTCGTGCTCGGCGCGATCTCCTTCGCCTGGCTGTGGTGGCAGGCCAACCTGCTCAGCGGGTTGCTGGTCGTCGCGACGATCCTGTTCTACGTTTTCGTCTACACCAAGGGCCTCAAGCGGCGGACCTCGCAGAACGTGGTGTGGGGCGGCGCGGCCGGCTGCATGCCCGCGCTGGTGGGCTGGTCGGCGGTGACCGGCGATATCGGCTGGCCCGCGGTGGTGCTGTTCGCGGTGATCTTCTTCTGGACGCCGCCGCACACCTGGGCGCTGGCCATGCGCTACAAGGAGGACTACCGCGCGGCCGGCGTGCCGATGCTGCCGGTGGTCGCGACCGAGCAGGTGGTGACCAAGCAGATCGTCATCTACACCTGGTTGACGGTGCTCGCGACGATGGCGTTGGTGCCCGCGACCGGTGTCATCTACGCGGCGGTCGCCCTGGTGGCCGGTGCCTGGTTCCTGCTGATGGCGCATCAGCTCTACGCCGGGGTGCGCCGTGGCGAGTCGGTGAAGCCGCTGAAGCTGTTCCTGCAGTCGAACAACTACCTCGCGGTGGTGTTCTGTGGTCTGGCCGTCGACTCGGTGCTCGGGTGGGACACGATCGGTAGCCTCGTCGGGCTGTAAGGCATTCTCGAACAGTGGCCGGGCAGCGATGCCCGGCCACTGTCATGTCCGGACCTGGTCTGGTAGCGGCCTCGCCGGATCAGGGGAGTGGACGACCTCGAAGCTCACCAGCGATGGGCGAGGTGGCCGTCGGGTCGGATCAGGATGGTGGTGCCCGCCGTCGCCGAAAAGGCGGTGAAGGCGTGTCCGTCGGTGTCGACAAGTGTCACAGACGCCGGTCTGGTGGATGACTCGGACGGGGCGTCGACGCGGCGTATCTCGACCGTGAGAACGCCGGATCCGTCGATCGGTGTCGCTGGAGAGCCGGATGTGAGGTTCGCGCCTGCCGCGAAGGCGGGGAGCTCGATGTCGAGTGAGTCGTTGGTCGGGGCGAAGCGGAGCAGGGTCGCGTGGGGGCCTCGGAAGACGTCGAACAGGCGGATCGGGCGGCCGGTTTCGTCGTGCAGTGTGGCGTCCGGCGCGCGGTCGCCCGCCACGAGGGGGCCGTCGTCGGCGGGGCAGCGATAGGTGATGGCGAGCTGGCGGGTTTCGGGGCCGCGGTGCATCGCGTCCTCGTCGCCGTCGACGAGTTTGTCGAGGAGTTCGGTGCTCAGGCCGAGAATCCGGGCCGCGACCGTGCGACGTTCGGGTTCGTAGGTATCGAGCGGGGCCGGGACGCCACCGAGGGCAGCGGCCAGTTTCCAGCCCAGGTTGTAGGCATCCTGAACGCCGGTGTTCAGGCCTTGGCCGCCGGTGGGCGGGTGGACGTGGGCGGCATCGCCCGCGAGGAACACCCGGCCGTCGCGGAAGCGTTCGGCGAGTCGAATATTGGGGCGCCACACCGTGATCCAGGACAGATCGTGCAGCACCAGGCCTGTCTCGGGGCCGTGGCGGTCGGCGAGATCCTGCAGGGTGGCCAGATCGGGGAAGCGGTCGTCGGTCAGCGGGGCGGCGAACTGGAAGCGCCGCGCGCCCGGTAGCGGGGACAGGGCGAACCCGGTCATCGGCCGGTCGGCCGCGGCGGCGAACCAATAGCCGTACTCGTGGTCGAGGGAGTCGGCGCGGACATCGCCGAGCAGCATCTTGATCGACTCGTCGGTGCTGCCCTCGAACGCGATCCCGAGGCGCTTGCGCACCGTGCTCGCGCCACCGTCGGCACCGACCAGATAGCTCGCGCGCACCGTCTCCGATGTGTCGCCGCGTTGCAGCGTCGCGGTGACGCCGGCGTCGTCCTGGGTGAATTCGACCAGCGCCGTGGCGAATTCGACCGTCACCCCGAGCTCGGCGAGCCGCGCCCGCAGGATCGCCTCGGTGTCGGACTGACCGAGCACCCAGGTGTTCGGATACGGCACATCCGGGGTCGGCTCGACCGGCTCGGCCATGCGGCGCTCGCCGACGAAGGTCCCCGCGAAGTAGGCGCGCATCACCGGGACCTCGCGCCCGGCGGCCAGTACCGCGTCGATGACGCCGAGGTCGTCGAACACCTCCAGGGTGCGTGGTTGGATGCCGTCGCCGCGCGACCCCTGGAACGGCGAATCGGCCCGGTCGACGAGCCGGACGTCCACGCCGCGCCGTGCGAGGTCGAGGGCGAGGGTGAGACCGGTCGGGCCCGCGCCCGCGATGAGTACCTGTTCTGACATGGAAATGCCTCCTGCGACAAGAACTGAACCGATATTCAGTGAATATGAATTCAGTTTCAGTGTTGGTACCGTGCTTGTCAAGGAGGTGATGTCCGGTGGTGGGCAG
>NZ_JBHWZY010000216.1:0-8965 GCF_042727815.1 Nocardia sp. NPDC060220 | reverse complement strand
ACCTGCGGAATTACATCGCCGCGAGCGGCTCACTCCCGGACCAGTCGTGGCCCCAGTAGCTGTCCGCGGTGATCTCCTCGGCGCTGTAGTACGTCTCGTCGACCCGCATGCCTTCGGTACCGAACTCGATATCCCAGCCGCCGGGCGCGCGGACATAGAACGACACCATCTTGTCGTTGGTGTGCCTGCCCAGCGTCGAGGACACCGAGAAGCCGTCCTTGGTCACCCGATCGAGAGCCTGGCCGACGGCATCGAGGGAGTCGACCTCCACCATGATGTGCACCAGGCCCGGCGCGCCGCCGTGCGGGGCAGGGCACAGCGCCAGGCTGTGATGGCGTTCGTTGACACCGAGGAACCGCACCCGCATCGGGCCGTACTCCGGCGGCGCCGGGATCCGGAACGCGCCGCGCGGCAGGAACCCGAGCACGTCGGTGTAGAAGCCGAACGCGCCGTTGGGGTCCATGGTCGGCAGCACGACATGGCCCAGACCCTGTGCGCCGGTGACGAATCGCGCGCCGAACGGGGTGATCACCGGGCTGTGGTCGAGCACCGCGCCGTGGAAGATCTCGAGGGTGGCGCCGGTCGGGTCCTGGAAGGTGATGACCTCCTCGACCCCGCGCGCGTCGGCCTCTTCGACCGACAGCGGTTTCACCGCGATCCCGGCCGCCGTCACGGCTTCCTGCACGCGGACCAGTGCCGCGTGGTCGCGGACTTCCCAGCCGATCGTGACGATGGCGTCGCTGTCGCCCGGCACGATCGTGATCCGCGCCGCGCGCTCGTCCATCCGCAGGTACAGCGCGTCCTCGTCGGGCCCGCTGCCCTGCGCGAAGCCGAGCACCTCGAACGCGAACTTGCGCCACCGGTCCATATCGGCGGTCTGGATCTTGACGTAGCCGAGGCCTTTGATGTCTGTCATTTCCGTTGTCCTTCGTGGTGTTCGGGTCAGATCATCGAGCGCAGGTTGTCCGCGGGCTCGAGACCGAGGGAGCTGACGGCCGAGGCGTGATACACCGTGCTCGGCACGTGGATGGCGTGGGCGAGGCCGACGTGGGCGTCGCGCCAGTAGCGCTGCAGCGGCTTGTCGATCCGCATAGCGTTGCCGCCGGAGCGGGCGAAGATCTGGTCCACGGCGGTGACCGCGCGCCAGGCCGCGCGGACCTGGGTGCGCCGGACCGCGGCCCGCTCGGCGAAGCCGATCTCCTTGCCCGCATCGACGGCGTCGAAGATCTTGTCGGCGTTGGCGAGGAGTTCCTGGCGCGCGGCGTTGATGTCGGCGGCGGCCTCGCCGATGGCGAACAGCACGTACGGATCGTCCTTGACCGCGGTGCCCTGCGCGCCGACCCGGTCGCGCTGGTAGTCCAGGTGTGCGGCCAGCGCGCCCTCGGCGATGCCGACCACCGCGGAGCTGATGCCCAGCGGGAACATCGTCGACCACGGCATCTTGTACAGCGTCTCGGTGACCCCGTACTCCTTCTGCGCGGTGCCGTCGATGACGTGGTCGCCGTTCATCACCCGGTAGTCGGGCACGAACGCGTCCTTGACGATGATGTCCTTGGATCCGGTCCCCTTGAGGCCCACCACGTTCCAGGAGTCCTCGACGATCTGGTAATCCTGGCGCGGCAGGATCATGTGCAGCATCGTCGGCGGCAGCGCCATCTTGCCCTCGGCATCACCGAGCATGGCGCCCAGGAAGATCCAGTCACAGTGGTCGGTGCCGGAGCTGAACTGCCAGCGGCCGTTGAAGATGTAGCCGCCGTCGACCGGACGGGCGATGCCGGTCGGCGCGTAGGGCGAGGCCATCCAGGTGTCGTGGTCGTCGGCCCACACCTCGTCCTGCACCTTCGGGTCGGCGAAGGCCAGCTGCCACGGGTGCACGCCGACGATGCCGGCGATCCAGCCGCTGGCCGGGTCGAGCGCGGCGGTGGCCATCACCGTCTCGGCGAACTCGCGCGGGTGCGCCTCGTAGCCGCTGTACTTCTTCGGCTGCAGCAGGCGGATCGGGCCCGCCGTCTTCAGCAGCTGGGCTGTGGCATCGGGCAGCTGCCCGAGCCGCTCCGCCTCCGGTGCCTGCTCACGCAGCTGGTCCGCGATGGCGGCGATATTGTCGAGAACTCTGGTCATCTCCGGTGATGCTTTCTGTTCGTAGTGGGGTGGCGGATCAGGACATGGTGTCGATGACGGCGCCGCGGGCGATGTTGTCGGCCACCTCGGCCTCCCAGCTCGTCACCGCGCGATCGGTATCGATCTCGAACTCGAACCGCTTGGTCATGTCCTCGGTGACGTCGTCGACGTCGACGTAGAACTGCTTGTACCAACGGCGCAGCTGATACACCGGGCCGTCTTCCTCCGACAGCAGCGGATTGTCGATGGGCGCCTTGTTCTTCCAGATCTCGACGTCCTGCTCGAAGCCGTACTCGACGCCCTGCGCGAACTGTGCCGCCATCGCGTTGGCGTCCTCGTCGGACATGCCCTCGGGCTTCTTGACCATCGCGCCGTACTGCAGCACGAACGAGTTCTCGTCGACCGGGTAGTGGCAGTTGACGAGCACCGTCTCGATTGTCATCCCGTTCGATTCGCTCCACAGCCAATCGAGCATGTACGACGGACCGAAATACGAAGCGTCCGAGCGCAGCGCGGAATCCGGGTCGTCGTAGCTGGTGCCGACGGTGACGTCGTGGCGCGGGGTCGAGCGCATGTACTGAGTGGCGACGTGGCCCTCGAAGACGTTCTTGAAGTAGCGCGGGAACGAGTAGTGCACGTAGAAGAAGTGCGCCATGTCGACGACGTTGTCGACGATCTCGCGGCAGTGCGAGCCCTCGATCAGAATCGAATTCCAGGTCAGGTCGGTCCACTCCGGCGTGCCGTAGCCCTCGATCTCGGGGATGGTCACCTCGTCGGTGGGCTTGGAACCCTGCGGGTCGTGCCAGACGTAGAGCTGGCCGTTGCGCTCCAGCGTCGGCCAGGTGCGGGTCTTGGCCAGCGGCGGTACCCGGCGCGCGTACGGAATGGCCGTGCACTTGCCGTTACCGCCCCAGCGCCAGTCGTGGAACGGGCAGGCGATCGAGTCGCCCTTGATGGTGCCGCGCGCGAGGTTGCCGCCCATGTGGCGGCAGTAGCCGTCGAGCACGTGCAACGCGCCGTCGGATTCGGACTGGAACACCACGAGCATGGTGCCGAAGGCCTTCACCTCGTGCGGGTTGCCGTCGCGGAACGACGAGAGCAGGCCGAGGCAGTGCCAGCCGCGGGCGAACCGAGTCGGCGCCGCGGCGGCCTCGATCTGCCGGTAGTCGGCGGTGGTGTCCTGCGATCGGCCGTTCGGCGAGTTCTCCGGCATCGAAACCTCCATGTTCGGACGGAGTGGGGATGAGCTGCGCCGATGGTCGCGCCGCGCGGGGGTCGGCGGGTCGTGGTGTTCCCGGTCAGCGGACATGTTTTCGTCCCGGTCGGCCGCTGTCCCGATGACCGGGAGAGGAACCGATCACAGGAGGCGGACCGCCCTACCGTGACGGCATCGGTTTCGACGAGCAGGAGTGAATCATGGGTAACGTCGCGGTGGTACTGGACACCGATGCCATCCGGCTGTTCGCACAGGCGGCGCGCTCGGACAATCCGGCCTACCGGCTCGCCGATCGGCCCGTGGTGCCGCCGACCTTCCTGCCCGCCGACGGATCCATCGCAGGGGAGCGAGTCGAAACCGATCACCGGTTCTTCGGTCCGCCGCCGCGCGCGGGTGACCAGCTGACCGCGATCCGCGCGGGCGCCCCCGGCCAACCCGCCGTCGGCGCCGCCGAGTCGCTCACCCGATACTTCGACCGCACGGGCGGACTGGTCGCCGAGTCGTGGGCGGCGGCGGAAGCCTTCGCGGGCGAGCAGATGTCACCGCAGGCGGCGGCGCTGCTGGCGACCTACGCCACCGACTGGCTCGGGGCCGAGGCGATCCGCCGCTTCCGCACCAGGTCGGTGCGACCACTGCCGCCCGGCGATGTCATGTCGTGTTCGGGGCGGGTGACCCAGAGCTACGTGCAGGACGGCGAATCCCGGGTCGATGTGAGCCTGTGCGGCGCCGACGCCGCGGGCACCGTGGTCGTCCGTGCGTGGGCCACCTTCGCCGTGACCGGCGACGGGACCCCGGACCCGCGCTAGGGGAGCGGACCTCTCCTCGCCCGCGGGCGCGGACAACGGGTAGTCGACTACTCGTGAGGATGGCTGCGGTGGCGACGACGATCGTGTGTACGCAACTGCCGACACACCTTGTCCACCCTTCGGGAAGGGGCCTGCGATGACCGTCCACGTGGATTCTCCGTCGACAACCGGATTCGAGAGCGACGCGCCGCGGACCGGGTACGACCCGGACTTTCTCGGGTCGCGGGTCGAGGTTCCGGAACTGGATGCGGCCGTGCGCGGCGATGCGGTTCGCCTCGACGGCTCCGACGTCATCAGCTACACCCACTTCTCGTTGGCGCTGAGCAGGCCACGGCGGTTCGCGTTCTGGGTGGCCTGGAACATCGACGGCGCCGCGATGCGCAAACTTTCCCGCACCGGCATCGACTTCGTGAAAGACCCACGCGTCCCGGCCGAGGCGCAGGTGGGAAACGAACTCTACCGACAGAATCGGCTCGATCGCGGCCACCTGGCGCGGCGCGCGGATCTGCTGTGGGGCAGTGAGGCCGAAGCCGAGCAGGCCAATGCCGACTCGTTCTTCTACACCAACATCACCCCGCAGATGGACGACTTCAACCAGAGCAGTCGCGCCGGGGTGTGGGGCCAACTCGAAGACGCGGTCTTCGCCGATGTCGAGGTCGACAACCTGAGGGTGAGCGTGCTCGGCGGGCCCGCCTTCCGCGCGGACGACCAGGTGCATCGTGGGGTGGCCCTGCCGCGGGAGTACTGGAAGGTGATCTGCTTCGCCGAGGGAAACCGACTGCGGTGCAAGGCGTTTCTGCTGACCCAGCACCTCGACGAACTCGAAGCGCTCGCCCTCGACGAGTTCCGCGTTTTCCAGGTCGCCGTGGCCGAGATCGAACAGCGAGCGCACTGCCGATTCCCGGCCGCGCTCCACATCGCCGACACTTTCGTGACCCAGGAGTCGGTGGCCCAGCGCAGCCCGCTCGAGTCGACGGCCGATATCAGCTGGTAAGCCGCCGGCGGGCACCGGTGCAGGTTACGACGTCGCCGCCTGACGTGCCGCCACGCGCGCCCATACCTGGGGATCGGTGCGTGGGCCGCCGGCGGTGGTGGCGCCGTACCGCCGGATCTGGGCGTCGATGTCGAGTGGCGCGGTCAGTGAGGTGCCGGGAGCGAGCGCGTCCTCCACCTGCTCATCGGGCACCAGCCAGCACACCTCGAACTCGATGCCGTCGGGGTCGCGGGCGTAGAGCGCCTTGGTCGACCCGTGATCGCCGGCACCGGTCAGTGCGCGAGCCGCCGTCAAGCGGTCCCGGACGGCGACGAGCTCGGACAACGTGTCCACTTCCCAGGCGACGTGATAGAGCCCGACCGAGCCCGCCGGGCCCGCCGTGGGCGTCCTGGCCTGGAAGAGGCCGAGGTCGTGATCGTTGGCCGAGCCGGGGTGACGCAGAAACGCGCCGCCGGGGAATCCTTCGGCGAGCCGCTCGAATCCGAGCACGTCCTCGTAGAACGCGATGCTGCGCGGCAGATCCGCGACGAACAGAACGATGTGGTTGATTCCCCGCATCGGGCGGTGGCCTCCTCGATCGACAGTCTCGATCTCTGAGCGTCCCACGCCGACCTCGGGCGACACCACTGGACGACCGGGGAGTGGGAGACTTTCGTGCCTGGGCGGCTCGCGCTATTGCGCCGACTTCGTCGTGGTCACGTGCTGCGTGCTGTCGGAGCTGAGCAGCAGCCGGGCGATGAGGTCGGTGAGATGTTCCCTGGTGGTGCCGAATTCGCCGCGCATCCAGGCCGCGACCAACTCCAGTGCGCCGCTGACCACGCTGTAGGCGGTCATGTCGGCATCGAGCGGATCGGCGGGTTCGGCGAGGATCTCGCGACCCACCGCCGACA
Source organism: Nocardia sp. NPDC060220 (assembly GCF_042727815.1). Taxonomy (NCBI): domain Bacteria; kingdom Bacillati; phylum Actinomycetota; class Actinomycetes; order Mycobacteriales; family Nocardiaceae; genus Nocardia; species Nocardia sp. NPDC060220. Next base: position 2,938 of record NZ_JBHWZY010000216.1, on the reverse strand, counting down.
TCGCGCGCGCGATCGCGTGCTGGGTGGTCAGTCGCGCGGCCTGCAGTGCCTCGGTGCTCTGCGCGTTGAGCAGCAGGGCCGATCGGCGGGGGTCGGCGAGCAGGAAGCCCAGCGCGGCGTCCGCCGCCGCGCGCACCTGGCTGTGGACGTCGGGGTCGGCGTCGTGGGTGGCGGTGACCACCGCGGCGATGCCGAGGGCGGTGTGCTCCTCGACCAGCGCGGTGAGCAGGGCGTCGCGGTCGGCGAACTGCTCGTAGAAGTAGCGATCGTTGAGCCGGGCTCGCACGCAGACGGCCCGTTTGGTGACCGCGGGCGCTCCGCCCTCGGCGAGCAGGTCGAGCGCGGCGTCGAACAGCGCGCCACGACGGCGGGACCGGCGTTCGTCCGCGGCTACACCGCCGTAGACGCGTGATGTCGCCGCGTCGTCGGTGTCGTTGCGCATGGCCGCCCTTCCTCTTCCTCGGGCGCCAGAATAGTCCACCCGGAACTCTTGACCCTCCCTCAATTCTGGTGCACTCTGACACCAGACTAGTTTATGGTGTCGTCCAGCACCAGAACTGTCGGCGGAACAAAGGAGTTCACCGATGACCTGTCCTGTGCCACATCAGGAAACCCGCTCGGCCGACGTCACCCCGGCGTCCTCGCGCGAATCCCACAGCGCCGTCGCACGATTCGAACGTGTCGGCGGCTCGGTGCTGTTCGGTTTGTTCGGGGTCGGCCTGTTCGACCAGCCGATGCTGCCCCCCGTCTCGGCCGCGCTCGAGGCCACCGGCCGGGCGCGATATCAGCCGTGGGCGCGGGCAGTGCGCACCGCGGCGGCCGACCAGCTGATCTATCACGGCGAAGACGCCGACCGGGACGCCGAGTCGCAGCGGCTCATGCTCCTGCATCGCGACGTCAAAGGCGTCGGCCCGGACGGTGAACGCTATTCGGCGCTCAACCCGCACGCCTGGAACTGGATCCTCTACTCGACCTTCTTCGTCCAGCGCGGCGCCTACCTCGCATTGACCGGCGACACCCCGTCGCCGGCCGCCGACCAGGCCATCTGGGACCACTACCGCACCAAAACGCGCGGCCTGCACCTGCCGGGTAACTCGCAGCCGATCGCGAACTACGCGGACCTGGCCGTCCACTACGACCAGATGATCACCGAGCTGCGCGCGACCCCGGCACTGGAAGCGGCCACCACAACGGTTCGCCGTGCACCGCGCCCGGACTTCCTGCCCGCCGTCACCACCCCGTTCTGGTGGGTGAGCGCGCCCACGTTCGGCTATATCGCGATGGTTCTCGGCTGCGGGATCATGCACCCCGAGGTGCGCGCCAAGATGCCGATCACCTGGACCGCTCGCCACGACCGGCACTTCCGAATCCTCACGACCGTCCTACGCGTCGCCTACACCCGGCTCCCGGCCGCGGTCACCGACTCCCCGATGGCCCGCAATCGGCGCAAGTACGAACGCCTGGCCGGGCGATACCGGGAGGTCGGCCTCACCTCGTTCGCGCCGGAGACCGGCGAGGCCCGATCGCGGCGGCGCGTGCGAGCCTAGCCGAGATCGAGTGGCGCTCGGTCCGGCGCGGAGCCCGGCAGGTGCGGATCCATCCAGCGCAGCATCCGGTCGACCGAATCCGCGCAGTCGCCCTGCGCGCCGGACTCGGCCCACTCGATCAGCGCGGCGAAGGTGGCGGACTGGTACGCGGTGGCGATGGCCCGGCAGATGGGAGCGGGGGAGCCGGGCAGTCGACCGGCGAGGTAGTCCGACAGCGTATCGATCCACGGACGGTAGATCCGGGGAGCGGTCGCGGCCAGCTCGGGTTCGGAGGAGATCAGCCGCAGCCAGTCCGGCGCCAGCTCCTGGATCTGCGGATCGCGCGACACCGACTCGACGATCGCGGACCGCACGACCACTGCGGGCGGCTCCTCTGGAGCGGCGCCGGCGAGCGCGTCTCGTAGCCGCTCCGTCGCGGGCGCGACCCCGATCCAGGCGATCTCGGCTCGGGACGAGAAGTGTCGCAGCAGGGTGCGCGTGCTGATTCCGGTGGCCTCGGCGAGATCGCTCCAGCTGGTGGTGGCGAAACCGCGGTCGGTCCACAAGCGCAGTGCGCCGACCGACACGGCCCTGGTGTCCAGCACGGAGGGGCGGCCGGGGCGGCGGGGAGCTGGCTGGGTCACCGTGAAAGCCAAACAGTTTTGGCGAAGTGTGTCAATATCAGTGAGACCTCACCGAAAACAGGAGAAACAGTATGGATTTCGTCAACTCGTCCGCGATCGTCACCGGCGGTGCGTCGGGTCTCGGCTTGGCGACCGTGCAGGAACTGCACGCCAAGGGCGCCAAGGTCGTCATCGTCGACCTCCCCTCGTCCAACGGTGCGGCCATCGCCAAGGAACTGGGCGAGGGCGCGGCGTTCGCGGCCGCGGACGTGACCGACGAATCGGCGGTGGCCGCGGCCCTCGACGTCGCCGAGTCGCTGGCGCCGCTGCGGATCGCCGTGAACTGCGCCGGTATCGGCAACGCGATCAAGACGGTCGGCAAGAAGGGCGCGTTCCCGCTCGCCGATTTCACCAAGGTGATCAACGTCAACCTCGTCGGCACGTTCAACGTGATCCGGCTGGCCGCCGAGCGCATGTCGGGCACCGACCCGGTCGGTGAGGAGCGCGGCGTCATCATCAACACCGCCTCCGTCGCCGCCTACGACGGCCAGATCGGCCAGGCCGCCTACGCCGCGTCCAAGGGTGGCATCGTCGGCCTGACCCTGCCGATCGCGCGTGACCTGGCGAGCTTCAAGATCCGCGTCGTCACGATCGCGCCCGGCCTGTTCCGCACGCCGCTGTTCGAGACGCTGCCAGAGGAGGCGCTGCAGGGCGCGTTCCCGCTCGCCGATTTCACCAAGGTGATCAACGTCAACCTCGTCGGCACGATCAACGTGATCCGGCTGGCCG
>NZ_JBHWZY010000215.1:0-8987 GCF_042727815.1 Nocardia sp. NPDC060220 | reverse complement strand
TTTTTAAAACCCCCCCCCCCCATCAAAAAACCCCCCCCCCCCCCGGGCGCCGCGCCGGCCCCCCCCCCCACCGACGCCCCCCCCACGACCCGCCTCGAATCCCTCATCACCGCCGCCACCACCCTCCGTACCGCCCGTACCGAGGAGGCCACCGCCCGCGACGCCGTCCGCACCGTCGCCACCCGTGTGGAAAACCTCGCCCGTACAGCAGGTCTCGTTCCGGCGGGATACGAGGCGAGTGCGCAGCTCGAGGCACACGAATCGACGACTCGTACCGCCGGGCGAACTGCGGTCGCCGATGCCGATACGGGCGTTCCCAGCCTGTTCGATCTTTTCGATGACGAGCCGCTCGATGACGAGCCGGTTGGCGACGAGCCGGGCGAACCAGCACCGCCTCGCGACGACATCGCCCTGCTGACCGCCTACGCCCAGGTCGTCACCGCCGCCGCGCGGACCGCGCAGCAGCAGGCCGCGATCGAAGCCGAACTCACCGCCGCGGACCGGGCCCGCGCACATGCCGAGACGGTGCTCGCCGAGCCCCGGATCCAGGCGGTCGCCGAGCAGACGCCGGGCGACCTGAACGCGCTCGAGCAGCGCTTCACCGAAGCGCAGAGTGCGCTCACCGCGGCGGTGGCGGCCCGGTCGGCGGCCACCGAGCGGGTCGCCCAGCTCGAGCAGCTGGGGACGCAGCTGTGGGGTGAGGTCGAGCGGATCGCGCCCGAGCAGCGTGTCTTCGACGAGCTGGCGGCCCTGGCGGAAGTGGTCGCGGGCAGGGGCGAGAACAACCGGCGAATGTCGTTGCGCTCCTATGTTCTCGCGGCACGGCTCGAAGAGGTCGCGGTCGCGGGATCACTGCGTCTGCGCCGGATGTCCGGTGGCCGTTACGAATTCGTCCACTCGGACAAGGCGGGCCCACGGGGCAGACGCGGCGGCCTCGGGCTCGACGTCCGCGACGACTACACCGGCGCGATCCGCTCGGCGAAAACGCTCTCCGGCGGCGAAACCTTCATGGCCTCGCTGGCATTGGCACTCGGTCTGGCCGATGTGGTCGCCGCCGAAACCGGTGGGCTGGTCCTGGACACCCTGTTCATCGACGAAGGCTTCGGCAGCCTCGACGCCGACACTCTCGACGCCGTGATGGGTGTCCTCGACGAACTGCGGGCGAACGGGCGCGTGGTCGGCGTCGTCAGCCACGTAGACGAAATGCGCCAGCGCATCCCCAGCCGCCTCCACGTGGTGCGCGGCCGGGCAGGATCGCGGCTGGAAGCCACCGTCGCCTGAGTTCGCCCGGTGAGGCCGTCACCATGTCAGCACGGCGCGGCGGGAGCCTGCGGACGCTCCACGGATGGCGCCGCTTCCTGGCGGGCGAGCGGCGTGAATCCGGGGAGCTTGCCGTCGACGAACGGGATCATCAGCTGGACCAGCGGGCCGATTCCGAAGGCGTAGACCAGCGTGCCGATTCCCACGCTGCCGCCGAGGAACCACCCGGTGGTCAGCACCGAGACCTCGATCCCGGTGCGAACCGACCACACCGGCCAACCGGTCCGCGCGACCAGTCCAGTCATCAGTCCATCGCGCGGACCTGGCCCCATTCCCGCACCGATGTAGAGCACTGTCGCCGCCGCGTTCACCACCACCGCGGCGACCATGGCCAGCACCCGCAGCCACACGCCGTCCACGGCGGGGATCGCCCACAACCCGGCGTCGACCGCGATCGCGATCACCACCACGTTGCTGACGGTCCCCAGCCCCGGCCGCTGCCGCAACGGAATCCAGGCGAGCAGCACGGCGATCCCGGTCAGCGCGGTCACCACACCGAAACTCAGCGGCACATGCGCGGCGACCCCTTGGTGGAACACGTCCCACGGGTCGAGCCCGAGTCCTGCTCGGATCATCACTGCCATCGAGGTGCCGTACAACCACAAACCGACGTACAGCGCGACCAACCGACGAGTGAGCATAGGTAACAGAATCCGGCCTACTGGACCTGGAAAAAAGAGCCAATCGGCGATCACTGGCCTGATCGTGTGCCGCTGCTCAGCTTTCGTGCGCGAGCAACCAGGCCTTGGCTTGCAGCCCCCATCGGAACCCGCCGAGCGCTCCGCCGATCCGCAGCACACGATGGCACGGCACGAACAGCGCGGCGGAGTTGCGCGCGCAGGCGTTGGCCGCGGCCCGCGTGGCTGCCGGACGACCGGAGAGTCCGGCGAACTCCGTGTAGGTGACCGGTTCACCGGCCGGTACCTTGCGCAGGACTTCCCAGGCATGGACGAGGAACTCACCGGACTGTTGACGCACCGCGATCGTGTCGATCGCGGTGAGATCACCTGCGTGATAGTCGATGACGGCCTTGGTCACCGCGCCGAGCGAATCCCGTTGCCGCAGTTCGGCCGGGCGCAAGGTCGCGTGGATCAGGCCGGTCAGCGTGGTCGGGTCGCCGGTCCAGCCCGAGGCGAGCACGGCGCCGTCGGAATCGGCGATGGTGGTGAACGGGCCGATCGGGGTGCTGACGGTCGCCACATCGGCGAGGCGAAGAGCAGTGTCAGTCATGGGTTTTCGCTTCCTGAGGAGAGGGTTCACGGACAAGCGCGCCACGATGTTCGAGCGCGGTCTTCCACAAGTGCATGGACAGATACGAGCGCCACGGCGCCCAGCGGGTGGTGTCGCCGAGGTCGATCCCGGCCAGCGCGGCTCCTTGGCGCACGACGAGGTCGGTGTCGAGCAGGATGTCGGGATCGGCCAGCGATCGCATGGTGACGTAGTCGGCCGTCCACGGCCCGACCCCATCGAGTGCGAGCAGGTCGCGCCGAAGATCATCGGCGGTACGGCCGGAATGCAGGACCAGTTCGCGGTCGGCGAGCGCCCGCGCCGCGGCCACGATCGCGGCCACCCTGCGCGCGGGCCCGGTCAACACCTCGGCACCGTGTTCGGCGACCGCCTCGGCCGTCGGGAACAGTCGCGGCACCGGTCCTTCGATCGGCTCGCCGAGTGCGTCCACCAGCCGCGCGACATGCGTCCCCGCTGCCCGCACCGAAATCTGTTGCCCGATCATCGTGCACAGCAGCAACTCTGATCCATCGAGGCACCCGGGCACGCGAATCCCCGGCGTGAATCCGTGTCCCGCGATTCCGTGCGCAACCCCTGCGGTACCCGAATCGGTTGCGCCATCACTGGATCGGTCGTCACTGCCGAACACGCGGCCGCCACCGTGACCACCACGGCCGTCGGCTCCGGTCGTCGCGTCGATGCCGAGTGCCGCGTCGATCCCCAGCGGATCCGCGTCCAGATCGAGCAGACGCCGCACCCGGGCGACAGTCGGAGCGAGATCACGCATATCCCGCAATGCCAACTCCGCTCGCACATGACCGGGCTGAAAAGACAGCCGAACAGTCGCGTGCCCGTGCGGAGTACGCAGGCTGCGCGTGTAGACCCCGTCCCCCCACTGTTCCGTCCCGGCCACCGCGTGCGCCGAGAGGAACCAGGTCAGCCACCCGGTATCGAGCGGCTCGCGGTACGGCAGCCGCAAGGTCAGCAATCCGGGGGTGCCGGGTGCGACGACATCGGCGCGCGGCGACCGGCGTAATTCGGTCCGCATCGTTGTCGGACTCACCGCGAAGACCTCGCGCACGGTGTCGTTGAACTGCCGAATGCTGGCGAACCCCGCCGCGAACGCGATATCCGACATCGGCATCTCGGTGGTCTGGATGAGCAGCCGCGCGGTGTGCGCGCGGTGCGCCCTGGCCAGCGCGAGCGGGCCTGCCCCGAGTTCGGTGGTGAGCACGCGGGTGAGCTGGCGCTGCGAATAGCCGAGGGTGGCGGCCAGTCCGGGTACCCCGCCACGCTCGATCACCCCGTCGCCGATCAGCCGCATGGCGCGAGCGGCCAGGTCGGCTCGCACATTCCACAGCGGCGATCCCGGCGCGGCATCGGGCAGGCACCGGCGGCAGGCGCGATAACCGGCCTGCTGTGCCGCCGCCGCGGTGGGCAGGAACGACACATTGGCCCGCTTGGGCGTGATCGCCGGGCACGAGGGCCTGCAGTAGATGCCGGTCGTGCGTACCGCGGTGAAGAACTGCCCGTCGAAGCGGGAGTCGCGGGTGGAGACCGCCCGGTAGCAGCCCTCGAAGTCCAAAGCAGTGATGGTCACGAGTTCCACAATGGCACCCGCGCGAGCGGGGTGCTAGCGGAAATCGGCCACCGATCCCGCGGGTCTGGGACCGCGATCAGCAGCAGCGATTGGTGGGATTGCGCTCGGCTTCGGCATAGCGTTCGCGCCAGTAGTCGCGCACGGACGGCACCGGGGCCCCCGGATGCGTGCGACGCAAGTGGTCGACATACCGCTGGTAATCCTGGCCGCCGTTGATCGCGCTGTACCAGCGGGCGACTGCGCGCATCGCCGCCCACGCTCGGCCGAGAACCGCCCGCAGGCGTGCCCCCACGGTCGCATCCGAGCTCGCGGTAGCGATCGACGCTGTCCTGTCGACCAGCCCGGTGCGGTCGGTCGTCACGGCCGGGGCGCGGACGGCCGATCCACTGAACCGGCCGTCCGCATCCCTGGTCCCACTCAAGAGACGTGCGCCGATCCGGGCGCGCTCACCTTGCCCTCGGCGATCAGCACGTCCCACTCCTTCTGCACGTCCTTCTCGGCGGAGGTGGCGACGAAACCGCTCGGGGCGAAGATCTTCGACGGCTGTTCCTCGGACTCGGTGCTGGTCACCGTGCCCGTGCGAATCGCCTTCGCGCACACCAGCACACCGACGGCGGTGACGATCAGTACCAGCACCGCGAACACGATCGACAGCGTGCCCTGGATGAAGGTGTTGCGGATCGCGATGTCGACCTGCTCGGGCGTCTTGGCGGTCAGGCAGGCCTTGCCCGCGTCCTTGGCGGCCTGGCACAGGCTGTGCTGTTTCCAGTAACCGAGCTTGGGATCGTCGGAGAAGATCTTCTGCCACGACGCGGTCATCGTGACCAGCAGATCCCACGCCAGCGGAACACCGGGAATCCACGCCCACTTCCACTGCCCGCGCTTGACGATGATCGTGAGCACCACGATCAGCGCGATCGCCGCGAGCAACTGGTTGGCGATGCCGAACAGCGGATACAGCGCGTTGATGCCACCGAACGGATCGTTCACGCCCATCAGCAGCACCCCGCCCCAGCCCGCGACCACGATCAGCGAGCACAGCCAAGCGCCGATCCGCCACGACGGATCGCGGAACTTCTTGAACCCGCCGCCGAAGTTGCCCAGCGCGTCCGAGACCAGGAAGCGCGCCACACGAGTGCCCGCGTCGATGGTGGTGAGGATGAACAGCGCCTCGAACATGATCGCGAAGTGGTACCAGAAGGCCTTCATCGTCGAGCCGCCGAGGAATTGGGAGAAGACCTCGGAGATGCCGACCGCCAGGGTCGGGGCGCCGCCGGTGCGCGAGACGATCGACTTCTCGCCCACATCGGCGGCTGCGTCGGTGAACAGCTCCGGTGTCGCGGGCGGCCCGGACAGGCCGAGCGAATTCGTGAACTTGGCAGCACCTTCGGCCGTGCCACCGGTGAGTCCGGCCGAGGCGTTCATGCCGAAGTACAGGTGCTGGTCGATGATCGAGGCGGTGATGATCGCCATGACCGCGACGAACGACTCCATCAGCATGCCGCCGTAGCCGATCATCTTGGCATTGGATTCCTTGGCCAGCAGTTTCGGCGTCGTGCCGGAGGAGACCAGCGCGTGGAAACCCGAGAGCGCACCGCAGGCGATGGTGATGAACAGGAACGGGAACAGACTGCCCGCGAACGCCGGACCCGCACCGGTATGCGCGAATTCGGAGACGGCGGGCGCCTTCAGCACCGGCATCGTGATCAGGATGCCGACCGCGAGCAGCACGATCGTGCCGACCTTCATGAACGTCGACAGGTAGTCACGCGGGGCGAGCAGCAGCCACACCGGCAAGACCGAGGCGATGAAGCCGTAGGCGATCAGGCACCACGCGATGGTGGTGCGCGAGAGGGTGAACCAGTCCGCGCCCCACTCGGTTTCGGATACCCAGCCGCCGCCGATGATCGCGGCCAGCAACAACACGATGCCGATCGCGGACACCTCGCCGACCGCACCCGGCCGCAGATACCGCAGGTACACGCCCATGAACAGCGCGATCGGGACGGTCATCGCGATGGAGAACACGCCCCACGGGCTCTCGCCGAGCGCGTTCACCACGACCAGTGCCAGCACCGCGAGCAGGATCGTCATGATCACCAGAATCGCCACGATCGCCGCGACGCCACCGACGAGGCCGAGCTCGTCGCGCGCCATCTGACCGAGGCTGCGGCCGCGCCGACGGGTGGAGGCCCACAGCACCAGGTAGTCCTGCACCGCGCCGGCGAAGACCACGCCGACGATGATCCAGATGGTGCCGGGCAGATAGCCCATCTGCGCGGCCAGCACCGGACCGACCAGCGGACCGGCGCCCGCGATGGCGGCGAAGTGGTGCCCGTAGAGCACCCGCCGGTCCATCGGCATGAAATCTTTGCCGTTGTCATAGATTTCGGCGGGCGTGGCCACGTCGTCGCGCGGCTTGGTGATCTTCCACTCGATGAACCGCGCGTAGAAGCGGTAGGCGATGATGTAGGTACAGACCGCCGCGATCACGATCCACACCGCGTTCACGGACTCGCCGCGCACGAACGCGATGATCGCCCACGCGATAGCGCCGAGAACGGCGATCCCCGCGAACACGGCCTTCTTGGCGGGCGTGATCGGCGTGCGATCGACGACACCGACCGGAGGCAAGTCCGGGTCGGTCCGCAGATGTTCGATGGTCGCCATTGACTCAACTCTCCTGTATAACGCGCAGAGCCTCGGGTGAAGCAATCGACAACGTAGCCGATCGCCGAACTGCGACGGAGAGGTTCGCACACGATCGTGCGCAGAATGAAATTTTGTTCAGCAGGTCATTCGCCTCGGTACGTGCCGAAGCTCCACAGGTTGCCTTCCGGGTCGGCGGCGCTGAAGCCGCGGGAGCCGTAGTCCTCGTCGCGCAGGTCGCGAATGATCGTCGCGCCCGCGGCCTTCGCCCGGTCGTAGAGCGCGTCGGGGTTGTCGATGACCAGGTAGAGGTTGGCGACGCCCGGTGGCCGGGTGCCGAAGGGGGTGTCGTCGCGGCCCGTGGAGCCGAACATGATGCCGCCGCCGCCCGGCAGGCGCAGTTCACCGTGTTCGACGACCGAGTCGTCGTTTTCCCTGGCGTAGACCGCGGTCGCTTCGAAACCGAAGGCGGTGGTGAGGAACTCGATCATGGCGCGGGCGTCGTCGAAGGCGAGGCAGGGCCAGATGGTGGTGGTGTTGGTTGAAGTGTCCATGCGTTCAGCCTCGCGCTTCCTCCGCGTTCGGGTCTTGGACGGATGGAATCTCCTCGGCGAGCCAGGCGGTGGGGGCCACGCCCGCCAGCTCGGCGAAGTCGCGGTTCAGGTGCGCCTGGTCGTAGTAGCCGCAGGTGGTCGCGATCTGGGCGATGGAGACATAGGACGGGGTGCCCGCCAGCATGCGCTTGGCTCGCTCGAATCGGATGATCCGTGCGGCCAGCTTGGGGCTCGCGCCGAATTCGGCGGTGAACTTGCGGGTCAGGTGCTGACGGGTCCAGCCGATCCGATCCGCGAGCGGATTGATCGAGCAGGTGCCGCCGGTTTTCACGAGAGCGTGCCAGGCCCACGTCAATTCGGGCCCGGCCAGCGTGTCGGTGCGTGCCGCGGAGGTCAAGGCTCGATCGCACGCGGCGAACCGGCTCGGCCAATCCTGGTGCGACTGCACGGCATCGGCGAGTTGATCGCCCAGAGTTCTCTGCGCTTGGGAGCATTCGATCGACATGTCCCACAGTTCGCTCGCGGGCATGCCGAACAGCACTCGGCAACCCAGCGGGGTCAGCTCGATCGCGACGCCTTCCTGAAAACCGGTGTGCGCGATCAACGCCGGGCTCGCCTGTAGGCCGCTCAAGACACAGCGGTAGCTGCCGGGGGCCTGGTGCGGGTCGGTCTGCTCGACGACATCGATGGTCGGGCCGACGGCGACGATGAACGTCATGTGCCGGGAGGGAAGGCCGCGATGCAGGCCCGGCTCGAAACCCGCGAGTCGATAGCCCACGTACCGGTCGATGAACGCTGCCAGCACCGGCGCGGGGGCCGCGGTCACCACCTCCGTGGTCGCCTCCATACGGGCCACGCTACGCCGGGTGTGTGGGATTACCCACGCGTCTCGAGCATCGCCGCGGGGTAACCGGACCGTGAGGGTGCTCTCCGCGGTGCGGCGGAGGCGGTGAGATTTCGCACTCACGGGCTCATGGCCTGTGGAAACGCGAGGTCAGCCGGTTAATCTTGCGCCTTCGCTCAATTTACGTAGGAGGTGTCATGCGGCGGGTTCAATACGAGCGCGGCAGTGGTTCGGAGGCGCTCGAAGTCGTCGCGGCCGAGGTGCCGGTGCCCGGTGCCGGTGAGCTGCTCGTGCGGGTCGAGGCGATCGGGGTCACCCTGTCGGCGATTCGGCGGATCAGTGGCGACGCGGAGCAGGTGCGTGCCGAGGTGGCCGGTGAGGTCGTCGCGGTCGGTGACGGGGTCGACGGCTACAGCGCCGGCTACCGCGTCGTCGGCCTGTGTACCGCTGACGCCTACGCCGAGTACGTCGTGCTCGCGATCGACCAGGTCTCGGCGATCCCGGACGGCGCTTCTGCCGTCGACGCCGTCGCCCTGATGCGCAGCGGTCTCGTCGCCCTCGGCGCCCTCGACACCGCCGTACCGCGCGACGGCGAAACGGCGCTGGTCACCGCCGCCGCGGGCGGTGTCGGCCACCTCGCGGTGCAGCTGGCCCGCGTGCGTGGCGCGAGCTGGGTGGTCGGCGCGGTCTCCGACGAGTCGAAGTGCGACTTCGTGCGTGAACTCGGCGCCGACGAGGTGTTCACCTACGACCAGCTGCACTGCGGCAAGCAGGCCGACTACGCCCTCGACGG
>NZ_JBHWZY010000214.1:0-9062 GCF_042727815.1 Nocardia sp. NPDC060220 | reverse complement strand
GGCCCGCCGCTGGTGAAGATGGCCACCGGTGAGGACTCCGACGACGAGACCCTCGGCGGCGCCGAGATGCACGCCCGCACCTCCGGTCTGGCCGACTACATGGCCGCCGACGAGCAGGATGCGATCCGCCTCGGCCGCAATATCGTTCGTCGCCTGAACTGGAAGAAACAGGGACCGGAGCCGCGTGCGGAGGTGATCTCGCCGATCTACGATCCCGAGGAACTGCTCGGCATCGTGCCCTCGGACCTGAAGATCCCGTTCGATCCCCGCGAGGTCATCGCCCGCGTGGTCGACGGTTCCGACTTCGACGAGTTCAAGCCGCTCTACGGCTCGAGCCTGGTCACCGGCTGGGCCGAGATCAACGGCTACCCGATCGGCATCCTCGCCAACGCGCGCGGCGTGCTGTTCTCCGAGGAATCGCAGAAGGCCACCCAGTTCATCCAGCTGGCCAACAAGAAGAACACGCCACTGTTGTTCCTGCACAACACCACCGGCTACATGGTCGGCAAGGAGTACGAGCACGGCGGCATCATCAAGCACGGCGCGATGATGATCAACGCGGTCGCCAACTCCACGGTCCCGCACATCTCGCTGCTGGTCGGCGCCTCCTACGGCGCCGGGCACTACGGCATGTGCGGGCGCGCGTTCAACCCGCGTTTCCTGTTCGCCTGGCCGAGCGCGAAATCCGCCGTCATGGGTGGGGCGCAGCTGGGCGGCGTGCTCACCATCGTGCAGCGCGGCGCGGCCGAGTCCAAGGGCCTGCCGTTCGACGAGGAGGCCGCCGCCGGTCTGGCCGCGATGGTCGAGGCGCAGATCGAGGCCGAGGCCATGCCGATGTTCCTGTCGGGCAGGCTGTTCGACGACGGCATCATCGACCCCCGCGACACCCGCACCGTGCTGGGAATGGCTCTGTCGGCCGTTCACACAGCCCCGATCAAGGGCGCCGAGGGCTTCGGCGTCTTCCGAATGTGAGATGCGCTGTGGCCATTACGAATGTTCTCGTTGCCAATCGTGGTGAGATCGCTCGCCGCGTCTTCGCCACCTGCCGTCGGATGGGCATCGGCACCACCGCGGTCTACTCCGATGCTGATGCCGCGTCGCCGCACGTGTCCGAGGCCGACGCAGCGATCCGGCTTCCAGGAAACACCCCGGCCGAGACCTATCTGCGCGGTGAGCTGATCATCGAGGCCGCTTTGTCGGCCGGTGCCGACGCGATCCATCCCGGCTACGGATTCCTCTCCGAGAACGCCGAATTCGCGCGGTCCGTGCTCGACGCGGGCCTGGTGTGGATCGGCCCGCCGGTCGCGGCGATCGAGCAGATGGGCTCCAAAGTCGAGTCCAAGAAGATGATGGACGCCGCCGGTGTCCCCGTCCTCGCCGAGCTCGATCCGGCCGAGGTCACCGACGCGCACCTGCCCGTGCTGATCAAGGCGTCCGCCGGTGGTGGCGGACGCGGTATGCGCGTGGTGCGCGAGCTGGGCGAACTGCAGGATCAGATCGCGGGCGCTCGGCGCGAGGCCGAGTCGGCCTTCGGTGATCCGACGGTGTTCTGCGAGCGCTACCTCGAGACCGGCCGTCATATCGAAGTTCAGGTCATGTCGGACACTTTCGGCAAGACCTGGGCCGTCGGCGAGCGTGAGTGCTCGATACAGCGTCGTCATCAGAAGGTCGTCGAGGAAGCGCCGTCGCCGCTCGTCGAGAAGATCGACGGCATGCGTGATCGCCTGTTCGAGGCGGCGCGTCTGGCCGCCGAGGCGATCGGGTACGAAGGCGCGGGCACCGTCGAGTTCCTGGCCGACGAGAAGGGTGACTTCTTCTTCCTGGAGATGAACACCCGTCTCCAGGTGGAACATCCGGTCACCGAGCAGACCACCGGGCTCGACCTGGTCCGCCTGCAGTTGCAGGTGGCGTCCGGCCTGCCGCTGCCCGCGACCCAGCCCGCCCAGCGTGGTCACTCGATCGAGGTTCGCCTCTACGCCGAAGACCCCGCGCACGACTGGCAGCCGCAGAGCGGTCCGGTGCACAAGATCGAGATCCCGTTCACCGCCGGTGAATTCACTGTTCTCGACCAGCCGGGCGTGCGCCTGGACACCGGTGTCGTCGACGACTCGGTGGTCGGCGTCCACTACGATCCGATGCTCGCCAAGGTGATCTCCTACGCCGAAACCCGCGCGGAGGCAGCACATCTGCTGGCCACCGCGCTCCAGCGCGCCAAGATCCACGGCCTGGTCACCAACCGCGACCTGCTCGTGCGCGTGCTGCGGCACCCGGCGTTCCTCGCCGGTGACACCGACACCGCCTTCTTCGCCACCCACGACCTGGCCGTGCTCGCGGCGCCGCTGGTATCGGAGGCCGATGAGGCATTGTCGATTGCCGCTGCGGCACTTGCCGATTCGGCTGCCAATCGCGGCACCTCGCGCCTGGCCGGACTCACCCCGAGTGGCTGGCGCAACCTGTCTTCGCTGCCGCAGACCAAGTCTTACGAGAGCCGGACCTCCGGTACCCACGAGGTGCGCTACCGCTTCACCCGCACGGGTGTGGCGGTCGAGGGCCACGACGGCCTCGAGCTGATCTCGGTCGCGCCCGATCGGGTAGTCCTCGGTGTGCCGAATGAACGTGGTTCGGTGCGTAGGCAATTCGAGATCGCCCGCTACGGCGATCACGTCGCGGTCGACTCCCCGCTCGGCCCGGTGGCGGTGCGCAGGCTGCCCCGCTTCACCGATCCGTCGGAGCAGGTGGCCGCCGGTTCGCTGCTCGCGCCGATGCCGGGCAGCGTGATCCGCCTCGGTGCCGCCGAAGGCGACCACGTCAAGCAGGGGCAGCCCATTCTGTGGCTGGAGGCGATGAAGATGGAACACACCATCGCGGCCCCGGCGACCGGCATTCTCAGTGCACTCAACGTGACCGTCGGCCAGCAGGTCGAGGTCGGAACCGTCCTCGCCGTCGTCGAGGAAGAAGAGCAGGAGCAGGCATGAGTTTCATCGAGACCGAAGAGCAGAAGGCGCTGCGCGCGGCGGTCGCCTCGCTGGCGAGCAAGTACAACTACCGCGACTACGTGCTGCCGCTCTCGCGTAAGAACGAGCCGCTCACCGAGCTGTGGGACGAGGCGGGCAAGCTCGGCTTCCTCGGCGTGAACCTGCCCGAGGAGTACGGCGGCGGTGGCGCGGGCATGTACGAGCTGGCGCTGGTGCAGGAGGAGCTGGCGGCGCAGGGCGCCGGGCTGCTGCTGATGGTCGTCTCGCCTGCCATCTGCGGCACCATCATCACCAAGTACGGCACCGATGCGCAGAAGCAGAACTGGCTGACCAAGCTGGCCGACGGCTCGTCGAAGATGGTCTTCGCGATCACCGAACCCGACGCGGGCTCCAACTCGCACCAGATCACCACCACCGCCCGCCGTGACGGCGGCGACTGGATCCTCAACGGCCGCAAGATCTTCATCTCCGGTGTCGATCAGGCCGACGCCATCCTGGTGGTCTCGCGCACCGAGGACCACAAGACCGGCAAGCTCAAGCCCGCGCTGTTCATCGTGCCGGTGGACGCGCCCGGCCTGGTGAAGAACGTCCAGGAGATGGACGTGATCGAGCCGGACAACCAGTTCACGCTGTTCTTCGACGACGTGCGCCTGCCCGCCGACGCCCTGGTCGGTTCCGAGGACGCGGCCATCGCCCAGCTGTTCGCCGGATTGAATCCCGAGCGCATCATGGGCGCGGCCATGGCGGTCGGCCTCGGTCGCTACGCCATCGACCGGGCGGTGGAGTATGCCAAGGAGCGCACGGTCTGGAAGACGGCGATCGGTGCGCACCAGGGTATTTCGCATCCGCTGGCCCAGGTGAAGATCGAGCTGGAACTGGCCAAGCTGATGATGCAGAAGGCCGCGACGCTCTACGACACCGGCGACGAGTTCGGCGCCGCCGAGGCGGCCAACATGGCCAAGTACGCGGCCGCGGAAGCCAGCATCAAAGCGTTGGACCAGTCGATTCAGACCCACGGCGGTTCTGGCCTGACGCGTGAGGTGGGGCTGGCGGCGATGCTGCAGGCCGCGCGCATCTCGCGCATCGCACCGGTCAGCCGCGAGATGATCCTGAACTTCGTCGCCCAGCACTCGTTGGGTTTGCCGCGCTCGTACTAGGCACAACGGTGGTCGCCCCGGAGATGGGGCGACCACCCCTACCGGATGAACAGGAGTCCCGATGAGTGACGCGACGGAAGCACCGTTCGTCCGCTACAAGGTCGTCGACGGGTTCGCCAGGCTGACCTTCGACTCGCCGCACAACCGCAATGCGCTCTCGTCCAGGCTGGTTCGCGAGCTGCTCGCCGGATTCGACGCGGCGGCCACCGATCCCGCCGTGCGCGGCATCGTGCTGGCCCACACCGGTGACACCTTCTGCGCGGGCGCTGACCTCAAGGAGGCGAGCAACGCCGATCCCGCGGTGGCCGCCGATGAGCGCACCCGCGTGATGATCGACGTGCTGCGCGGCATCCTCGCCTCGCCCAAACCGGTGATCGCGCAGATCGACGGCAATGTCCGGGCCGGTGGCATGGGCATCATCGGGGCCTGTGATCTGGTCGTCGCGGGGCCGGGCAGTAGTTTCGCGCTCACCGAGGTGCGCATCGGGATGGCGCCGTTCATGATCTCGCTCACGCTGGTGCCGCGGCTGGACCAGCGGGCCGCGAGCCGCTACTTCCTGACCGGCGAGAAATTCGATGCCGCGACCGCGCAGGAGATCGGCCTGGTCACCGTGGCCGCGCAGGACGCCGCCGCCGAGGTGAAACGCCTGAGTGGCGAGCTGCGCAAGGGGTCGCCGCAGGGACTGGCCGAGTCCAAGAAACTGGTCAACGCGGCAGTGCTGGCTACGTTCGACGCCGAGGCCGAAGCACTGGCCAAGCGGTCGGCGAGCTTCTTCGGCACCCCCGAGGTGATCGAGGGCATGACGGCCTTCTTCCAGAAGCGTCCGCCCAGCTGGGCACAATAGTCCGATGGCGACACCCCACGAACCCAAGCAGGACCGCAGCCGGGCCACCCGGCAGCGGCTGCTGGAGGCGACCATCGACTGCCTGGCCGAAACCGGCTGGGCAGCCGCCACCGTGTCGGTGGTCGCCGAGCGGGCCGGGGTGTCGCGCGGTGCCGCCCAGCACCATTTCCCCACCCGCGAGGATCTGATCACGGCCGCGCTCGAGTTCATGTTCGAGTTCCGGATGGACCAGGCCAAGGCCGAGGCCGAAACGGTGAACGCGGTCGCCCAGGGTGCGGGCCGCACGCGCGCCGTCGTCTCCGCGCTCGTCGAGTCCTACACCACCCCGTTCTTCAAAGCCGCGCTCCAGGTCTGGACCCACGCCGCCGCCGACCCGGCCCTGCGCGAACGCATCCTGCCCCTCGAGGCCCGGTTCGGCCGTATCTCCCACCGCCGCGCCATCGAGGCCCTCGGCGTCGACGACTCCGACCCGGTCACCCACCACCTCGTCCAGGCCACCCTCGACCTGGCCCGCGGCCTCGGCCTCGCCGACGTCCTCACCGACGACTCCGCTCGCCGCAAACTGATCGTCGACCAGTGGGCCGCCACCCTGCACACCGCCCTGAACCTGTCCCACTGAATCCTTGTGACCTGGTCGTTTCGAGGTATATAGTTCGGGCATGGGGGAATATATATCGAGGGACTGTGCGATGACCAAACGCCTGATCGAGATCGACGACGAGCTACTCGAGTCCGCGCAGGACGCGCTCGGGACCGCAGGTGTCTCCGATACCGTTCGTGCCGCGCTGAACTCGGCCGTGGTGGCGCATGCGCGCGCCAGCGAAGTCGAATGGTTGGTCAACGGCGGCATGGCCGAAATGGCGGACAAGGATCGGCGCGACGACGTATGGCGATAACGGCGCGCTATCTCATCGACACCAGCGCGGCCGCTCGAATGCGTCATCCGGACGTGGGGGCCGCACTCGGGCCGCTGCTCGAGGCCGGGTTGATAGCCACGTGTGCACCGCTCGATTCCGAGGCGCTCTACAGCGCCCGAAGCCCGGCTGAATACGAACAGATTCGGTTTCGGCGCCGCGCAGCCTATGAGTACCTGCCCACCAATGACGAACACTGGCAAAGCGCCTTCACGATTCAGCGCGAACTCGCGCGGTCGGGCCGCCACCGCGCGGTCGGCATCCATGACCTGCTCGCTTCGGTGTTGGCGATAGAACACCGCCTTGTCCTGTTCCACTACGACTCCGATTTCGAAACGGTCGCATCGGTAGTGGACCTCGATCACCGCTGGGTCGCGCCTCGGGGGAGTCTCGAGACATCGTGACCAGGTGATGTCACACTCCGGTCGCCTACGTCGTCGTCTTTGTGAACCCGCAAGAAGCGATGAAGGAGTGGATCATGGTGGAGCAGAAGAAGATCGCGGTGGCGGGGGCAACCGGGCGGCTGGGTCGGCACGTGGTGGATGTGCTGGTCGAGCGTGGGTATGACGTTGTCGCTTTCTCGCGCGCCGACGGTGTCGACATCGAGACCGGTGCGGGTCTCGACGAGGCGTTGACCGGGGTCGACATCGTTATCGACGCGTCGAGTACGCCGTCGGCCGATCAGCAGGTGGCGACCGAGTTCTTCACCGCTTCCGCGCGGAATCTGCATGCGGCGGGGGAGCGGGCCGGGGTCGAGCGGCTGGTGGTGGTGTCCATCATCGGGATCGACGGTTCGCTCGCCGGGTACAACGCCGCCAAGCTGGCCCATGAGCAGGAACTGCTCAAAGGTGCACTGCCGGTGCAGATTCTGCGTGCGGCGCAGTTCCACGAACTCGTCGAGGTGATGGTCGGGTGGGGCACGCAAGGCTCCGTCGCCTACGTTGCGGGTATGCGTACCCAGCTGGTCGCCGCTCGAACAGTCGCCGAGGCGCTGGTCGATCTCGCCGCGAATCCGATTGCCGCCGAAGATATTCCGTTTCCCGAGATCGCAGGCCCGCAGCCGGAGACCATGGCCGGTGCGGCCGCCGTTCTGGTCGAGACCCGCGGGGACGCGCTACAGATCATCGAAACCTCCGACTCGGCCAACCCCGACCGCGAGCAATTCGAAAGCGGCACCCTCCTGCCGTCCCCGCACGCCACCCTGGCCGGTCCCTCCTTCGCCGAGTGGGTCGCCGCTGCGCTCTAACGCTGCTCGGCGCTCCGGTGCTGCTCGGCACATCAACGACGCTCGCCTGTCCGATGTCGCTTCCCCGGGGAGCTCGTGCAAAGGCTGCTGCTCCCGTTCTCCGACGTCGGGCCGAATTGTGATTGCGTGGTGGACGAAATCTGGGCGGCAACGCAGGGTGCCGGCGGCGCGATGGGGTGAGGCGACACGAAGATCTTCGATGAGTAAGAGCAAGACCCAGAGCACCTCCCGGTCCTATCGCCGCGTCGCCGCCGCCGTCGACGCGGTGTGCGCGGTGGCCGCCGACTCCGACGCCACCAGCCTCGACGAGGTGGTCCATGCCATCTCGCTGGAGCGCAAACGCGAAATCGAGATCACCAGCGCGAACCTCGGCCCCGGCGTGTGCGGTCAGCGCCGGTTCTACCCCGAACGCGACATCATCGTGCTCGCCGACGCTCTCCCGAGTCGCGATCACACCCTCGCCCACGAACTCGGCCACATCGTCTTCGACCACGAGGGCGCGCCCGCGGTGGAGACGACCCTCGAGGTCAGCGACGATCTGATCGCCTACATGCTCAGCCAGCGCGCCCACGCGCAGATCGTCGACGACGGCGCCGACGATCTCGCCGAATGGGAAGCCGAGACCTTCGCGGCCATGCTCATGACGCGCCTGCGCGTATTCAGCAACCGGGGCGCAGGCGTCTCGGTCCTTCGATTCGATGAGGCACTCGGATGACACTCTGGTTGACAGCCCTGCTGGTCTGGGTTGCCGCGGGTGCGCGAGTGGGTCGCGTGCTGGTGAAGCCCGCGACGACCGCCCGCGTGGCCATCGTCGTCGCGGTCGCCGCCGTGGCACTCGCGGTCACCGTCGCCATACCCGAGATGGCTGTTGCCATCGACAACCTGATGAAGGGCGGTGTGCACAGCGGCTGGCTGTCCACCGGTCTCGTGATCTCCGCCTGGATCCTGTTCACCACGGCCACCTCGGTGGTGGCCTCGGCGGCGTGGCCGGTGGTCTCGCGGCGCAACCTGCGCCAGGTCGCGATGGTCGTGTACGGCATCGGCGCGGTGGCGATCGCGATCACCCTGGCGTGGTCGTTCACCTTCGGCTGGATCGCCGTCGCGCTCGGCGCGGTGTTCATCGTCACCACCGGTCTGCGCAACCTGGACTGGACGATCCTCGGTCGTGGCATCGCCATCTACATCACGGGCACCGCGATGGTCGCGGTGCTCGCGGTCGCCAATGTGGGCCGCGCGTTCCAGAATGCCGCGCCGACGCCGCCCAACGAACCGCTGTGGGGCTGGGCCGCGTGGGAGATCGCGGCGCTGCTGATCGCGCTCGGTGCCGTGTCGATCGTGATCGAGCTGTGGTGGCGGGCCAAGCTCCTGCTGCGCAAGATCCGTCCGCTGCACCAGTTGATGGTCGGCCGGTTCCCCGAGGTGGTCGCGCCCGAACAGAACGCCACCTCGGCCCAGCTCAAGGCTTCCGATCACATGGCACAGGTGATGGACGCGCTGTATCTGCTCTCCGGCAGCGGCATCGTGATCCCGGCGGCCGGTGAGCCGCCGAGTTCGGTGCCGCAGCGGGCCGCGGTGGTGGCCGAGTGGGCGCGAAATCCGTTGGGGGACTTGTTCGTCGACGCGCGATGGATCGCACCGCCGCCCGGCATCAGCCCCCGCGGCTGGGTGCTGGCGCTGTCGAATCAGTACGAGTACGCGGTGGCCGACGCGAAGACGGCACCGCAGAACGCCGCTTCCTCGACCTAGGTCGATACGCAGAAAACGGGCCTGAGCTGGTGATTTACACCGTCTCAGGCCCGTTGTCTGCGTATCCGACCTATTTACGGCCGTACCCAGGACACCATCAGGTGCGTCAGGCCGGCCGCTGCGTGGATCCTATTCTGTTCCGTCCGGAGGAATTTCGGGCAAGCCTTCGCTGGCCCGTAG